>JAWWPM010000468.1:0-18267 GCA_033854915.1 Nocardioidaceae bacterium | reverse complement strand
TGCACCCCTCGTCTGAGCAGGTCTCGCCGGGGTAATCTGCCAACCGCTGCTCGCACGCGGAGGCTGGCCTCCGTCGGGCGTGACACGTCGAGCGGCCGTAACCGGGGGGTTACCGGATGTCTGCTTTCGTCGTGCCATCGAGCCGCAGGACGCGGCGCAACCCGCTCAAGGTCTCGGTCACTTCAGTCGTTGCCGTGCTGGCAATGCTGGTCGCGCCCGCCGCGCTGATCGCCTCGCCGGCGAACGCGGGACCGGTCGACACCGGCTGGACGCCCTCCGGCCCCGGTGTGATCAGCAAGGTCTCCGATGGCACCTTGTCGACCGCGACGTTCAGCTACAACCTGCAGTCGGCGGGCTTCGCGACCCGCTCCTGGGACTTCACCGTTCCCTCGTCTGCAGCCACGGCGGGTACGACGGTCAAGGTGCCGTGGACGTGGCAGGGTCTGCACGCGTGGTTCCAGGTCACCACCAGGCTGGAGGTGATCGTCGATGGCCAGCCGACCGGGCAGGTGCTCGTCAACCAGGGGCCGGTCAGCTGCTGCACCAGTCCGTCCAACGGGTTCATCTACGGCGGCGCCGCCCCCATCGCCGTGCCTGCGGGCGGTGGTCACACCTACGGGTTCCGTCTCAGCGGCTCCAACAGCGACTTCAACAACTTCCTGCAGGGCACCTTCACCCTCAGCACCAAGCCCTACATCGACGCCACCATCGGCCACGACAACCGTGACTGGCCCGGCGCCACCGAGATTCCTGACGGCGGGCTCACCGACAAGATCGTCGAGCCCGGCGAGGCCCGCTGGTTCAAGTTCCCGGTCGTGCCGGGCGAGGCGGTCAGCGTCGACCTGACGAACCTGCCGGCCGACTACGACGTCGCGCTGTACGGCGACATCGGCCAGGCCTTCGACCAGCTCAACAGCGGCCAGGACCTCACCCAGCTCGCGGCTCAGTCCTCGGCCGGTGCACCCGGCTCCGAGTCCCAGGTGCCCACCTATCCCACCCAGACCACCAGCATCCCCACGTCGACGCCGCCCTCCAACCAGTTCGCGCCACGGATCTACGCGCCCAGGATCTACGCGCCCCGCATCTACGCGCCCAGGATCTACGCGCCCAGGATCTACGCCCCCAGGATCTACGCGCCGCGGATCTACGCGCCCGACTCCTACCAGCCCGACATCACCTCCGCCCCTGACTTCAGCCAGGCCTTCTCGGCCGCGCAGAACCAGACCCTGCTGGCGGTGTCCGCCAATGGCGGCACGGCCGACGAGACCGTCTCGGCGTCGACCGGCAACACCAACGGCTCCTTCGGCCCGACCGGGCACACCACCGGCTACTTCTATGTGCGTGTGCAGGGCCACAGCGACCAGGCCTTCGACGCCGGCCAGGCCTTCTCGGTGAGCCGCACTGTCTCCGGCGGCTCAGGCTGTGCCGGGCTCCAGGACTACTCGAGCCTCACGCTGCTCCCGACCACCACGGCGAGCTCCCCGGCCAACCCCGGCACCGTGATCGTGACCGACAGCAGCCGCATCGTCTACGACCAGGGCGACGCGACGGCCTACCTCGCCAAGCTCCAGCAACTGGCCGACAGCACCAACGGTCTCGTCGTCGACGTGAAGGACTCCCCACAGGTCCGGGCGCTCTGGACTCAGGCGCACAACGCTGACTTCCTCAACTGCCCCTACGCCGTGAACCTCGTCGCGGCTGCGGTCAAGGGCATCGTCAACCACTACCGCAACGCGTCCAGCACGTACGTCGTGATCGCAGGCGGCGATGAGGTGATCCCGTTCTTCCGCTACCCCGACGTCTCGGGCCTCGGCCAGGAGAACCACTTCAGCGCCACGATGCGCGACGGCACGCAGTCGCGGGCCAGCTTGAGGAGTGACCAAGTACTCAGCCAGGACGCCTACGGGTCGACCTCCGACGTGACCATCGGCGGCGCGAGCCTTCCGGTCCCGCAGCTCGCGGTCGGCCGGCTGGTCAAGACCGCCTCCGAGATCGAGGGGACAGTGGACCATTACCTGGCCCCCGGCGGCAGCACTCTGCCCGCCCCCACGTCGTCACTGGTGACCGGCTACGACTTCCTGGCCGACGCGGCCCACAGGGTCAACGACCAGCTCACCGCTGCCCTGCCGTCCTCGGCGACCAACGACACCCTGATCTCGGAGCCCGGTTCCGCGACCCCGTGGACCGCTGGCCAACTCCGTAGCCAGCTGCTCGGCAGCACGCATCACGACGTGGTGTTCCTGGCCGGGCACTTCAGCGCCAACGACACGTTGGCCGCCGACTTCTTCACCACCCTGAACGCCAGCGAGCTCGACCCGACGTTCGTGCCCGACCCTGTGAATGCCCCGGGCATCGCCAACGCCGGCAAGCTCACCGACACCCTGGTGCTCAGCGCCGGTTGCCACTCGGGCTACACCATCGTCAACGGCGAGGCCGCCTCGAACGACACGGCCGACTGGACGGAGCGGATGGCCCAGCAGCACGCGGTGCTGATCGGCGGCACCGGTTACCAGTACGGCGACTCGGACTTCCTGGAGTACAGCGAGCGCCTCTACCTCGACGTGGCCAAGGAGCTGCACGCCGGGCCGACCACCGGCGACGCGCCGGCGATCGCGGTGGGCAGTGCGCTGGCGCTGGCCAAGCAGGACTACCTGTCCGGCCTGTCCACGGTGACCGGCATCGACCAGAAGGCGATGCTCGAGGCGACTCTCTACGGGCTGCCGATGACCGGCTTCGATGCGCCGAACCGCACCCCGGTGGCTTCCGACACCTCGAACGCCACCCCGTCGCCGGTGCTCACCGGGCCCGGGGCCACGCTCGGCCTGCAGACTTGGGCACACCTCTTCCAGACGCCCACGACCGAGCGGACCAAGGCCTCCAACGCCGGCGCCTTCGGCCTGCCGGACACCTCGACCTGGCTCGAGGGTCGAGACGGCGTCTCACTCCAGCCCGGCGCACCCGCGCTGCCCAAGCAGATCGAGAACGACACGGTCTCCGGGCAGGTGCTGCGCGGCGTCGGTTTCCGCTCGGGTGACTACTCGGACAAGGGCAACATCCTGCCGGTGACCGACGCCCCGGCCATCGAGGGAACGACACCCAACTCGACCTTCGACTCGGCCGCGTTCTTCCCGCAACGGCTGGCGACCCCGAACTACTTCGGGGCCCTGGGGCTGAGCGGCCGCACGTCGTTGATCCTCACCCCGGCGCAGTACCGCAACGACGCAGAGCCGGGCACGACCAACACCCAGCGCACATACGGGAACCTGGGGTTGCAGCTGTTCTACAGCCCGGGGGCCGCGCAGACGTTCGGGCAGAACAAACCCTCCCAGGCGGCACCGCCGAGCATCACCGACGTGCACGGCACCGCCAACGACCAGACCGTGACCTTCTCGGCCCGCGCCTCGGGCGACCCGTCCGCCGGCGTCCAGCAGGTGTGGGTCACCTGGACGGGCGGCCCGGACAATACCGGCCACGGCCACTGGCAGTCGTTCGACCTCGCCCAGAACCCCAACGACTCCACACTGTGGACCGGCACCCTCGACCTCCCGGGCGGCACCTCCGCCACGGACGTGAGGTTCCTGGTTCAGGCCGTGAACGGCGTCGGCGCTGTGGGTCTCGACACCGCCGAGGGAGACGGCTACCGCGTCTTCCCGCCGGGGGTCACGGTCGACACCGCGACCGTGGCGATCCAACGAGGCGCTATCAGCGCCTCATCGCCCCTGGGCGTCAGTGCCACGGTCTCCGATCTGGGCTCACCAGTGGCTGGACACACCGTCCGCTTCAGTGTCTACCGCGCGGGGGCGCCGCTCTTCTCCTTCTCTGGTGCGTCCGACACCAACGGAATCGTCATCCTGAAGCTGCCCAACGGCCAGAACGTTCCGTCTGGCCGCCTGCTGGTCGTAGCGGACCTGCTCAACATCTCCGACAACAGCATCGTGCAGGACTCTGCGAGCACCCAGTTCGTGATGACGGGTGCCAACCTCGTGGTGACACCGACGATCCTGACCACGCGCGCCGGTACGCCGTACGCCAGTGGCCTTCGCGCTGTGCTGACCGACGCGCGCGGACCGATGGTGGGGGTGCCGGTGACCTTCAGTCTGCCGACGGCAGGGGCGAAGGCAACGTTCCCTGGCGGGTCACCGAGCTCCGTCCAGGTGCTCACCGATGGGAGCGGCGTTGCGGTCAGCGCTGTTCCGAGCGCAGGCTCGGTGATCGGCTCCTTCCTTGCCAACGTCTCGGCTGACGGGGCGACGGCAGTGAATGTGCCGATGGCGGCTCAGTACGCCGTCGCCGCGTTCATCTCGCCGGTCACCGATCCGACCACGACGTCGACGACCGGCACCACGCCGATCAAGGCCATGCTGCTGATGGCCGACGGCTCGCGGATCCCGGACGCCGCGGCTGCGGCGCTGGTCTCGGCCCACCGGATCCAGATCCGCTGGCGGCTCATCAACACCTCGACCGCCTGGAGCCAGTCGACGACCTCGACGATCTACGACGCCACCAAGCACTTCTTCCAGTCGGACATGAAGGCGTCCACGATGCTCTTGCAGAAGAACAAGAGCTACACAGTGGTGATGCGGGTGCTCCCGGCCTCCGGTGACCCGCAGCCGGGCGTCGACGATCCGAACAAGCCTTTCGACCTCGGCAGCCGGAGCTTCGCCCTCACCGTGAAGTGAGCGGCTACGAGGCTCGGCGGTTGAGGTCGTCGAGCATCGAGGTCGGACCGATGTCGCGCAGCGAGTAGCCGTGCGGGTACGTCGTCGGGCGGTGGTGGTACGCCGTCCGGCGAGGTGGTGCGAAGCGCAGCAGGCGGGCGCGTGCGCGGAGCCCGCGGCGCACCGCGGTGACGAACCACGCCGGTTGCTCGGGCATGCCCAGCGCGATGCGCAGCGGCTCGTCCATCAGTGCGATGGTGACCCGGCGGGTCAGTGGCCGCAGCGGGGCGGGTGCGACCTGCGCCGCGATCCGCAGGGTCGCCTCGGTCACCCGCCGGTTGGCCTCCGTGAACTCGAAGTGCTCGGCCTCGTAGTCGCGCAGCAGGGTGAGGTAGCCGTCGTACGTCGTCGGCAGGCCGCCGATCCCCATCAGCTCGCCGAACCGGGTCGTCAGGTTGGCCAGGGCCTGGAGCTCGACCGGGTCGAGGGCGCGCCAGCCGTATGCACGGATCCACTCGACCGGGCCGACGATCGTGGTGGCCAGCACGAACTGGAACTCGTCATTGGGGATGTCGTAGTGACCGTGGATGCGGTTCAGCCGGCGCAGCGTCGCGTGGCCGCGATCGGAGTCGAGTCCCTCGACGCTGGACTCCTCCGCGACCAGCAGCGTGTCGTCGTACCGCTTCACACCGTCGTGCTCGAACTCTCCGGTGCGGTCCAGCAGCGCGGAGATCGAGGGGATGCCGTAGTCGCGCAGGAAGGCGATGCCGGTGCCCTGCGTGTAGTCCCACGGGAACTCGTGCCGGCTGACCAGCCAGGCGATCTCGTCGCGGTCGCGCTCGGGGTCGAGGGTGCAGATGTGACGAAGGATCTCGTAGCGGCGGGGATGGGCCAGCAGCGGCATGAGCCAACCGTGACAACTCTGCTCTCACGAGGCAAGGGGTTGCCCCGCAGGGTCAGTCGGGGCAATACTTCACCACATGGTGAAGTCTCGGCTGGAGGCAACGACGGCGGCCGTCGCGTCCGGGCCTCGTCGCCTGATCATCGACCGGCTCGCCGACGGAGAGGCATCGATGACGGACCTGGCTGCCCAGCTCGGTGTCTCGCTGCCCGCCGTCGACAAGCACCTGCGCCTGCTCGTCGACGCGGGCATCGTGACCAAGCAGAAGACCGGTCGCACCACGCAGCTGCGGCTGGTGCCGGGCAGCCTCGACGAGCTCGGCACCTGGGCCGTCAGCAAGCGACTGATGTGGGGCAACGCCCTCGACCGGCTCGAGCAGCACCTGGACACGGCCTCGAAGGAGCAGCCATGAGCGCGATCACGATCACCCGGACCGTCGTCGCCGATCCGGAGGAGGTCTTCGCCGCGTGGGTCGAGCCCGGACGGCTGGCCGCCTGGTGGTGGCCGCAGCTGGCCGGCACGACGTACGACGTCGATGCTCGGCCTGGTGGGCACTACCGGATCGAGAGCCCGGTCCTCGGCGTCGTCCTGCACGGCAGGTACATCGAGGTGGACCCACCGCGGCGACTGGCCTTCACCTGGGTCTGGGAGGCCGACGGCGTCGCCGAGCCGGAAGAGCAGGTCGAGGTGCGGCTGACGGCGGCCGCCGGGGGCACCTTGGTGACCGTCGTGCACACGTCGGCCGCGGGGCTGGAGGGCAGCGGCGTGGAGCAGGGCTGGCACGACGTGCTCGACCGGATGGTGCGCGTGGTCGGTCAGTCGACCAGCTCGCGCAGCTGACGGATCGTCGCGGCGGGGTCGTCGGAGGCCGGCATCACCTGGAGGTTGGTCACCCCGGCCTCGGCGAAGGCGGCCACGCGCTCTTTGACGTACGACGCGGGGCCGACCAGGTTGCCCAGCTCCAGGAGGTCGGTCGGCACCAAGGCCTCGGCGTCGCGCTTGTTGCCGCCGAGGTAGAGCTCCTGGATCTCCTTGGCCTCCTGCTCGTAGCCGTACTGGACCATCAGGTCGTTGTAGAAGTTCTTGCCGCGCGCGCCCATGCCGCCGACGTACAGGGCGACCATCGGGCGGGCGAACTCGACCAGCGCCTTGGTCTCCGGGCCCTCGCCGATGGCGACCATGCCGCCGGCGCAGATCTCCAGCGGGGCCAGGCCTTCTGGCCGCTTCGCGGTGCCGCGGGCCAGCGCATCGCCCCACACCTGACCGGACTTCTCCGGCACGAACAGGAACGGCAGCCAGCCGTCCGCGTACTCCGCCGCGCCCTCGACGCTCTTCGGCCCGAGCGCCGCGATGTAGAGCGGGATGCTCGACCGCTCCGGCTTGGTGAGCAGCTTCAACGGCTTGCCGAGCCCGGTGCCGTGGCCCTCGGGCAGCGGGAGGGTGAAGATGCCGTCGTGGACCAGCGTCTCGCGGCGCAGGCCGCTGCGGATCAGCTCGATGATCTCCTTGGTCCGGCCGATCGGCTTGTCGTAGGGCACGCCATGGAAGCCCTCGATCACCTGCGGCCCACTCGCGCCGAGCCCGATGATCGCCCGGCCCTGGCTGACGTTGTCGAGGCCGGCCGCGGTCTGGAGCAGGGCGCCCGGGGTGCGGGAGTAGACGTTGAGGATCGCGCTGCCGATCTCGACGGTCTCGGTCTTGGCCGCCAGATAGCCCATCAGCGTGGGGGAGTCGAAGCCGTAGGCCTCCGGCACCCAGATCGTGTCGAGCCCCGCCTGCTCGAGCGCGACGACCTGGTCGGCCGCGTCGCGGGGGTTGCCGGCGTACATGAGCTGCGTCGAGATCTTCACGCCTCCGACTGTGACAGAGCCACTGTCACGGTCGCAAGGGTGACGTCAGGACGCGAGCAGTCGTCCGAGCATCCGGGCCGTCGAGGGCAGCATTCGGGCGAACAGGTGGTCGCCGTCCGCCGGCTGCCACACCCGGTAGGTGTCGCACTGGGTGAGCACCGTGAACGGGTCGCCCCAGCCGTCGACACCGACGATGGCGACCGAGCTGCGGGGCGGCAGGCGGTGGCAGCTGAACGCGCCCTCGAGGTCGGTACGACGGTGGGCCGCGGTGGCGAACTCGTGCCGGAGGGCGTCGAGCTGGGTGCTCGTCAGCCGGGTCTGCTGCTGGCCGTCGATGCTGCACACCACCGCCGTCTGGAGCCTCCCGGCGTCGGCCAGCGGACTGTACGACGCGAGGTCGCGCCGGTGCGCCGGACAGGTCGCCGGGGGGAAGATCACGTCGGGTGAGCCCTGCCGCTGCCGCTGGCGTCGGAGTGCTGACAGATAGCTCTGCCACACGTGCTTCGCGCCGAACCGCTCCGACGACCCGACAACCAGGTCCCAGCAGCCGCCGTTGTCGCCGGCGATGGTGCGGGTGCCGTCGTCGTACTCGAGCACCATCCGCCACGCGGCCGCACCGACGCCGCCGCACGCACCGTCGGCGACGGGGTCGTGCACCCGCTGGGCGTTCACCAGCCGCACGAGCGGGTCGAGACCGGTGCTGAGCCGTCCGCGAGGAGGCACCCACGCGGATCGGTTGGCGTGGAAGCACAACAGGGCTGCAGTGGCCCCCGTCGGCAGGGTGTCGGCGCCGGTCATCGGGGCGTCGTCCTGCGGGTCGGGACAGGCGAACGACGTGCCCTCGTCGACGGTCGCGGCCGTCCCGGTCTGGGCGCTCCCGGGCCCTGGCCCGGCGCCGGACGAAGCACCGCCTCCGCCGCAGCCGGCGAGGAGCAGCGCCGCGGCTGCGAGGGTCGCCATGCGTCGTGCCGACACGTGGGTCACCCTCCCAGCTCGAGCTGAAGCATTCGCGCGGTGGCCGGGCGAAGCCAGATGACCGGGATGTTGTAGCCGGGCACCGCGCGCACCTGGCCGTACTGGTAGCACCGGCCAAACAGGATCGTCCGATCTCCCCGGTCGTCACTCGCCACGATGTCGTAGAGCTGGTGACCACGCCAGGTGCGGCAGCCGGCGCCGCCACGTCGGTGTCCACGTCGCCCGCGGGTCAGCAGGTCGGCTCGCAGCACGCGCAGCTGTTCCGATGCCAGATCGCGAACGAACCCGACCGGGTGACTCCGCCGGTCGACCGGGCACAACCGCGCGTTCGTCAGCCGACCAACGTCGAAGAGAGGGCTCACCGGCACGGAGCGGGAGAGCCTCGAGCAGGGAAGAGCTCGAGTGTGTGCACCGGCCGAATGCACTTCCTCTCCGCGCTGCTTCGCCAGGAGTCTCAGATACGCCTCCCACACCCGCCTCGAGCCCTCGCGCATGCCGTTGCCGACCTGCACCTCGAGGCCGGCGGTGCAGCCCAGCGGGTTGCCCGAGACGGTGCGAGTGCCGTGGGCATACCGGAAGACGATCGCGAAGGACGGGTCGCTCGGCCCTCCGCATCCGGTGTTGCGGGTGTCGCGGGCTCCTGGAACCGCGGCCCCGATGATGCGCTGCCGGTTGACGATCCGTACGAGCGAGTCCACGTGCTGCGTCAGGTCGTCCGCCGGAGGGAGAAACGGTCCTGGCCGGTCGCTGACGCAGAGCCGCGCAGCCACTGCTCCGGCGGGCAGATCCTTCGCGCCCGGCGTGGCAACCTGGTCGGGTCCGATCGTGGGGCAGGCGTACGGCGCGTTGACGACAGCGGGTCCGGTCTCCACCTCGGGCTCGGACGACGGCCCGAACCAGCCGCAGCCGGAGAGGACGAGCGCGGCGGCGATCGGTGCCGCGGCACGAGCCCGGACCCCCATGGCGCCTCCTCCCGCTCAGGGTGGGTCCGCTCGGGCGCGTGGGCAAGCGTCGTCACCGAATCGTTGCCGTGGACACCGGCTTCGCGACGGTCCCGGAGCGACTCGCTCATCGCGCGGCGGACGGATGTGGAACAGGGTGTCGCCCTTCAGAAGTGGCAGCGGGAACCGATCTGGAACGGGGTGTTCCATCTCTTCCAGGGCCGGGTGTGGCCAACCGGCCACCGGTCAAGCGAGCTGGACTCAGCCCTCGTCGGAGCCCAGGCCGCCCGGCTCGGCGGCGAGGAGCGGACGGTTCAGGTAGAACTGGTTGACGGGGGCGCTCTCGATCAGGTTGCCCATGTCGCGGGCGGCCTTGGCGATCCTGGTCTCGGTGTCGACGATCTGCTGCTTGAGCTTCCCGATCGCGTCGCGCATGTGGTCGACCACGACCGGGGCGGACTCGCCACTGAACTCCAGGTCGGTCGCACTGGCCGCGATGGTGGCCGCCGAGCCCACGGCGGCGACCGCCGTCAGCGCCGCTCCGGCCGGTAGCACCACGACCGTGGCCACGACCGCGGCCGCCACGGTCAGTCCGAAGACGAAGCCGTTCTTGCCGGTGTCGTCCATCTTGTCCAGGGCACTGAGGGTGCGGTCGGCGATCTGCTCGATGTTCGCAGCGACCTCGCCCCACATCGCGTCCTCGGCCTCCAGGCAGCCCTTGAGCACCGCGGCGGCGATGAACTGGCTCTCGGCGACGGTGCGGAAGTGCGACTGGTAGTTGCGCACGAAGTTGCTGGCCGCCTCGCCGTGCCAGTTGTCGACGTCGGTGGCGACGGTCGCGACGTTGTCGAGGTGGGGGTTGGGTACGACGGGGGAGTGGGTGACCGGGTCGGAGTCGATCTGGCCGCTCGAGAGCCTCTGCAGGGTCGGCAGCATCCCGGTCGACATGTTCTGGAAGTCGCCGCCCTTGGGGCACCACGTGAACGGCTCGAACAGGCCGGGCACGTCGTCGTAGCGCGCGACGACCTTGTCGATGATCGGCTGCACCGGGTTGGCCGGCGGCGGTGGCGGGGGCTGCCCCGGCATCGTGTAGCCGGGCGAGGCCGGCATCGGCGCGTAGGCGCCGGGCATCACGTAGCCGCCGTGGCCGTCGGGGTAGATCCCCTCCTGGGAGAGGTCCCACTCGATCGCCTTCTTGACGATCTGGTTGGCCTTGTCGATGAGGTCGCTCATGTGCTGCTCCCTCAGCCGACCACGTAGTGGAGGTTCTTCAGGCGCCGGACCCCGGCCACCCGGTCGCGCACGAAGGCGTTCGCGGCCTCCGTGACCAGCTCGGCCACGCGGGCGCCGCCGACCCCGTCGGTCAGCCCGGGCCGGATGTGCACCGCCCACTGGGTCATCGCGATGCCGGAGATCCGCACCGAGCCGTCACCCGACTGCCCGGTCGACTCCAGCCGCTCGACATCCGCCTCGTAGGCGCGGTCCTGGTCGGTGACCGGCAGCACCGGCTGGGGGAGGTGCTCCTCGACGATCGCGTGGTACGCCGACATGCGCGCCGCGAAGAGCAGCCGCGCCAGTCGCTGCACCTGCAGCGCCAGCTCGGCCTCGCCGACCCGCTCCGGATAGCCGTCCGCGAAGGTGATGCGGACGTCGTACCAGCCGGTGACCTCGCCGACGACCTGGCCGTTGGGCGTCGTCGCGCTCACGTGCATCGCCTCGATCGCACGGCCGAGCGGGCTGCTCACAGCTTCCCGCCCTGGGTGAGGTAGGCGTCGCGCGCGGCCTGGTCGGTGCGGGCGAGGTCCTGGGCGGTGGCCACGATGTTGTGGCCGAGGGCGTACAACGTGGTGGCGACATCGCCGATCTTCTCCGAGAGAGCGCAGGCCAGTCCGGAGATCTCGCTGTAGGGCCCGGAGACTCCCAGCCCGAGCTGGGAGTCTCGGATGAAGGCGTACTCCGCCATTCCGTCGGGGCCGGCGACCGCCGCGTCGAAGTCAGCAGCGACGGTCGGCAGCAGATCGGCTCCGTCCTGGTAGAGATGGGCAAGATCGGCGCCGAGCTCGGCTCCGTGCAAGCTCATGGGGGGACCTCCGGTGAGTGCGCTTCCGAAGAGGACTGTCCCCAGGTCCGTTGATTTTCAAACCAGTGGATCCGGTCTCTTCGAAGGAGGTTCTCGCCCGTTCACTGTCCGAGGCCGGCCAGCACCTCGGCTCGGGGCAGCTCGGCCAGCAGCCGCCCGGGCACCAGCAGCTTGGAGCGCCGTACGCCCGAGCCGATCACGGCCGCCTCGATCTCCAGACAGGCGGCGTCCACGAGCACCCGCCACGCCTCGGGCAGGCCGACCGGGGTGATGCCGCCGTACTCCATCGCGGACTCGCCCACGGCCCGGTCCATCGCCAGGAACGACGCCTTGCGGACGTCGAGCGTGCGCTTGACCAGGGTGTTCACGTCGGCCCGGGTGTCGGCGCGGACCACACAGGCCGCGACCCGCTCGACCCCGTCGCGCCGGCCCATCACGACGACACAGTTGGCGCCCGAGGCCATCGGTACGTCGTACCTCTCGCTCATCGCGGCGGTGTCGGCGTAGTCCGGGTCGATCTCCACCACCGCGATCTCGGTGGCGTGCGGCCAGTCGCTCAGCGCGGCGAACACGCTGGGGGCGAGCAGGTCGGGGTGGGTCAGGACGGGCAGCGACTCCAGCGAACCCAGGCGTGGCAGCGGCATGGAGCCACCCTGCCACGTGTCGCCGGTCGAGCCCGTCGAGGACCCTCAGTCGCGGTTGCCGCGCAGCCGCGGTGCGGTCGCGGCCAGCCCGACCGCTCCGGCAGCCACCCAGGGGACCGGCAGCAGCCAGCGCAGGTCGGAGGCCGAGGCGGTGCCCGACTCGATCAGTGCCCAGATCACGGCCAGCCCGAGGAACGCGACCCCCATCACCAGGTGTCCGATGTTGACCGGGTGCAGGCCCGAGTCGATGGTCGTCTGTGTCGTCGTGTCGCTCATGGTCACTCCTCTAGTTCGAGCGGGTCGAGAGGTCGATGCCGCCGACGTGCAGGTCGGCGTCGATGGTCAGGGTGGGGGCCTTCGGTCCCGCGTTGTGCACGGAGTCGACCACGGTGTTGACCCCACCGGTGTCCTGCCCGAAGGCGTTGATGCCGCCAGGTCCACTGATCTCGGAGTGCGTCACCACGGTGACCCCCGCCGGCACCCGGATGTCGAGATGCCCGACACCGGCGCTGACCTCGATGGTCCGGCCGTCGAGAGCCTCCGGATCACTGACCTGGGTCAGGTCGACGATGAGGTCGCCCACGTCGAGGTGGTAGCTGTCCTGCACGCCGGCAGCGGACACCGGCCGCTCGGTCTGCTGGTGCGGGTGCCACTGGTCGGAGATCGTGCTGCCGATGGTGGCGAAGGCCGCGATGAACCCGACCAGGATCAGGCCCCCGGCCCGGCCGAAGAACGCGCCCACCAGCAGGATCGCGCCGCTGAGCGCGAGGGCCAGGGCGGGGTAGGCCGACGGAGCCACGTCGACGCCGGCGAGATCGAGCACGCCCAGCGCGCCGAGGGCGACGGTGATCAGGGCAATGGCGAACCAGAACAGGATCGGCCCGCGCTTGCGGGGGTTCACCGGCCGCGGCTGCGTCGGGGGTACGACGTAGGCCGGGGGCGCGACGTACGTCGACGTCGCGGTGCCGCCCGTGACGTCGGCGGAGCCGGGCTCCGACGGAGGTACGAAGGGCTGGTTGCCCTGGTCGTTCCTGCGGCGGCGCTCCGGCAGCTGCGTCGCTACCAGAGCCACCAGTCCGGCGACCACGAGCAGGCCCCAGGGGAAGCCGGAGCCCCACCAGCCGTGACTGACGAGGAGGACCAGCCCGAGCGCGCCGACCAGGGTCAGCGCGACGGTGCGGCTGCGGCGGTCGAGCGCCACCTTGGCCCAGTCGTTGCCCTCCTCGGGGATCAGCAGCCAGCCGGCGATGTAGAGCAGGATCCCGACGCCGCCGAAGAAGGAGAGCACCACGAAGGCCACCCGGACGATCACCGGGTCGATGTCGAGGTGATGACCCAGGCCCCCGGCGACGCCGGCGACGCGGCGGTCGCGGGTGCGCCGGATCCGGGCCAGGTCGCGGATGTCGTCCCAGCCGACCCGCGGGCCGGAGTCCGGGCTCGGGCCGGGTCCCTGGGGCTGGCCCTGGGGTTGAGAGGTGTCGGGCGGTGTCGTGGTCATGCCACAACGGTGCTCCATCGGCACGCCGTACACCATCGGGGAGACCCCTGATCCCGCCCCGCCACCCCGACCCCGGGGTCAGGGGTCGGCCGGGGTTCGCTCTCATGGTCCGCGCCCCGCTGCTCTGTAAGGATGGAAGGACGATGGAGAGAGCATGACGACGACCCTGCCCGCCCGCGACGTGCGGCGGGCGACCCGTGACCTCCGGCAGCCGGTGATCGGCGGGGTGGCCGCCGGGCTCGCCCGCCACCTCGGCGTGCCCGTGGTCTGGGTGCGCGCCGGCTTCCTGGTCGCAGCGGTGCTCGGCGGCAGCGGGGTGCTGTTCTACGCGGGACTGTGGCTGGTGCTCCCGGCCGACTCGCCGTTCGACATCGAGGCGCCCGGCCTGGAGAGCGCGTCACGGGGCGGTCGCCGCCCCGGCCGGATCCGCCGGCTCGCCGACTCCGGCCCGGCCATCGCGCTGGTCGCCCTCGGTCTCGGCCTGGTGCTCACCGCCGAGGCGATCTTCGGCCACGGGCTCGTCTTCTGGCCCCTGGTGCTGGCCGTGCTCGGCTTCGGACTTCTCTGGCGCCAGGCCGACGAGGCACAGCGCGCCCGCTGGCTCGACCAGTCCGAGCGGCTCAACCCGGTGCGGGCGGTCTTCGGCTCGGGCGGCTGGGCCGCCTACCTCAGGGTCGGCGCCGGCGTGGTGCTGGTGGCCGGCTCGGTCGCCCTCTTCGCGCTCCGCAACGGCCACCTCACCGAGGTGTACGACGTCCTGATCTCGGCCGCCCTCGGGGGCATCGGGCTGGGCATCACGATCGGTCCGTGGATCTGGCGGCTGACCAGTGACCTCGCCACCGAGCGGGCCGAGCGGGTCCGGACCCAGGAGCGAGCCGACCTGGCAGCGCACCTGCACGACTCGGTGCTGCAGACCCTGGCCCTGATCCAGAAGAACGCAGGCGACCCCGCGACCGTGAGCCGGCTCGCCCGGTCGCAGGAGCGCGACCTGCGCTCGTGGCTCTTCGACGCGACCCCCGTCGGTGACGGCACCCTGGCCGGGGCGCTGCGCGAGGTGGTCCGCGAGATCGAGGACACCTACGGCGTCGACGTCGAGCTGGTGACCGTCGGCGAGACGGTCGTCGACGAGGCGCTGGCGCCGATCGTCGCCGCCACCCGCGAAGCGGTCACCAACGCCGCGAAGCATGCGGGCAGCGGGCTGGTCGACATCTACGCCGAGGTGGGGCCGGGTCAGATCGAGGTGTTCGTGCGCGACCGCGGCGCCGGCTTCGACCCGGACGCCGTACCGTCGGACCGGCAGGGCGTCCGCAGCAGCATCGTCGACCGGATGAACCGGCACGGCGGCAGCGCCGAGATCCGGTCCACGCCGGGCACCGGCACCGAGGTGCGGCTCCGGCTGCCCCGACACGAGGAGACCACATGAACACCCCCACCCGGGTCCTCATCGTCGACGACCATGCGATGTTCCGCGCCGGCGTCCGCGCCGAGCTCGGCACGGCGGTGGACGTGATCGGCGAGGCGGCGGACGTCGACGAGGCGATCGCCGCGGTGCTCGCGGGCCGTCCCGACGTCGTACTCCTCGACGTGCACCTGCCCGGTGGCGGTGGAGCCGAGGTGATGCGGAGGCTGTCCACCTCGGGCACGGCCGACGGGCCCAAGTTCCTCGCGCTCAGCGTCTCCGACGCAGCGGAGGACGTGATCGGCACGATCCGCTCCGGAGCCCGCGGCTACGTCACCAAGACGATCACCGGACCCGAGCTGATCGACGCCATCCGCAGGGTCGCCGACGGCGACGCGGTGTTCTCCCCACGGCTGGCCGGCTTCGTGCTCGACGCCTTCGCGGGCACCATCGAGATCTCGGCCGTCGACGAGGACCTCGACCGGCTCACCGAGCGCGAGCGCGAGGTGATGCGCCTGATCGCTCGCGGCTACGCCTACAAGGAGGTCGCGAAGGAGCTGTTCATCTCCATCAAGACCGTCGAGACCCACATGTCGAGCGTGCTGCGCAAGCTGCAGCTGTCCTCGCGCCACGAGCTCACCCGCTGGGCCTCCGACCGCCGGCTCCTCTGAGACGGCCGCACCTGCGCGCCCTACCGGGTACGTCGCCGGGCCAGGAGGGCGCCGGCCACCACAGCGGCCGCGCCCAGCCCGACGACGCCGTGGTGCTGGGAGGCCCACAGCTGCGGTGACCGCGACGTCGACTCGTCGTCGAAGATGCCGTGGGCACCGAAGTCGCGTGCCGCGTCGGCGGGTGCCCAGAGGTTCGTCGGCTGGCCCGGCTCGCGGGGCTCAGCCGTCTGCTGGTCGCGGAAGCCGGTCCGCGCCAGGTAGCGGTCCAGCAGGCCGGGTGCCACCGCGTTGGCCGCCAGAGTCGCGGCCGTGCTCCCCCCGACCCAGTACTCGCGCCGGCGCGGGTGGTCGGCGGCGTACACCACGGCATCGGCGGCGACCTCGGGCTGGTAGATGGGCGCCACCGGCTGGGCCTGGCGTGGGAGCCGGGACAGCACCCAGGAGAACTGAGGAGTGTTGACAGCCGGCATCTGGACCATCGTGACGTGCACGTTGCTCCGGTCGTGCAGCAGCTCGGTGCGGACCGACTCGTGGAAGCCCTGCACGGCGTGCTTGGAGCCGCAGTAGGCGCTCTGCAACGGGATGCCGCGGTAGGCCAGCGCCGAGCCGACCTGCACGATCGTCCCGCGGTCACGCGGCACCATCCGGCGCAGGGCCGCACGGGTGCCGTTCACGTAGCCCAGATAGGTGACGTCCGTGATGCGTTGGAACTCCTCCGGCTCGATGTCGAGGAACCGCGCGAAGACCGAGGAGAAGGCCACGTTCACCCACACGTCGATGTCACCGCAGTGCTCCTCGATCGAGCTCGCGGCATCCTCGACCCGCTGCGCATCGGCCACGTCGACCTCGACAGCGAACGACGTGCCGCCCGCCCGTTCGACCTCCTGACTGGCGGCCTGCAGGCCTGAGTCTCCGCGCGCCAGCAGTGCCACGCAGTCACCGCGGGCCGCGAAGGCGCGGGCACAGGCCCGGCCGATGCCGCCCGAGGCGCCGGTCACGACCACCACCCGCTGACCCGCGGCTGCGCCCACCCCGACCTCCCGCCGACCCGTCGCCTACGTCCTACCCGCGCCGTACCCAGGTCCCGTCCTACGATGCATGCGGCCCGAGCGCTCTGAGGGGGACGCGATGCGGATCAGCGACACCAGTGACGTGTGGTGGAAGACCGCGGTCATCTACTGCCTGGACGTGCAGACCTTCATGGACTGGAACGACGACGGGATGGGGGACTTCACCGGTCTCGCCGAGCGCGTCGACTACCTCGCCGAGCTGGGGGTGACGTGTCTGTGGCTGATGCCCTTCTACCCGACGACCGACCGTGATGACGGTTACGACATCACCGACTACTACGGCGTCGACCCACGGCTGGGCAGTGCCGGTGACTTCGTCGAGGTCGTCCGGACCGCCCGCGACCGCGGCATGCGGGTCATCATCGACCTGGTCGTCAACCACACCTCCGACAAGCATCCATGGTTCCGCTCGGCCCGCGCGAGCAAGACGTCGCCGTACCGGGACTTCTACGTGTGGCGCGACACCGAGCCGCCGGACACCAGCGCCGAGGTGGCGTTCCCCGACCAGGAGCACAGCATCTGGGAGTACGACGAGAAGACCGAGGAGTGGTACCTCCACCGGTTCTACCGGACGCAGCCGGACCTCAACATCACCAACCCCCGCGTCCGCGACGAGATCGTCAAGGCCATGGGGTTCTGGCTTGAGCTGGGGATCTCGGGCTTCCGGGTGGACGCCGTGCCGTTCATGATCGAGACGACCGGGGTCGACCAGGCCGAGCTGGACCGCTTCCCCGACCCGCACGCCTTCCTCCGCCATCTCCGGTCGTTCGTTGGCCGTCGTACCGGCGACGGCATCCTGCTCGGCGAGGTCAACGTCTCCCACCGGGACCAGAAGCTGTTCTTCGGTGGCAAGGAGGGCAACGAGCTGACCATGCAGTTCGACTTCATCGGCATGCAGAACCTCTACCTGTCGTTGGCCCGCAAGGACGCACGTCCCCTGGCGCGCGCCCTGAAGCAGCGACCCGTGACCTCCCCGGAGTCGCAGTGGGCGACCTTCGTCCGGAACCACGACGAGCTGACCCTCGACAAGCTCTCCGACTCCGAGCGCGAGGAGGTGTTCGCGGCCTTCGGGCCGGAGCCGGAGATGCAGCTCTACGGCCGCGGGCTGCGTCGCCGGCTGCCGCCGATGCTGGACGGTGACCCGAGGCGGCTTCGGATGGTCTACAGCCTCCTGTTCTCCCTGCCGGGCACGCCGGTGCTGTTCTACGGCGAGGAGATCGGGATGGGAGAGAACCTCGACATCGACGGGCGACTCGCTGTCCGCACCCCGATGCAGTGGGCCGACCAGCGCAACGGTGGCTTCTCGAATGCCGCCCCCTCGCGGATGCGCCGACCGCTGACCGAGGGGGCGTTCGGTCCCCACCACGTCAACGTCGCCGCGCAGCGCGACGACCCGCACTCCCTCCTGGCGTTCATCTCACTGCTGGCAAAGCGGTACCGCGAGTCGCCCGAGCTCGGCTGGGCCGACTTCGCGGTGCTCGACCAACCGCACCGGGCGGTGCTGGCTCACGAGTGTGCCTGGGACGACCGCCGGATCGTCGCGGTGCACAACATCGGGCCCGAGCCGTGCTCCGAGCCGC
>JAWWPM010000467.1:0-4878 GCA_033854915.1 Nocardioidaceae bacterium | reverse complement strand
CCCTTGCTGGGACTGCGCCGCTTGACCTCGGCGATCACCGACGACCCCGGACGCCGGAAGGCGGGCATCGGGTCCCGCGCCGGAGGCAGGTCGAGGAGCCGGGCGCGGAGCTCGGCCTCGGGGACCTCCGACCGCCGTCGGGCCAGGTCGTCCCGCACGCCCGCGACGATGTCGTCGAGCACGGACATGGCACGACCTCCAGGGTCCATTGTGGGCGGGCGGAATCGCCGCCCAGCCTCTCACGCGACACCTGAGCGCCGGTCAACTGCCCGCTGCGCGGGCGATCAGGGCGCGAGCCAGCTGCCGGGCAGGTTGCGGGCCACGACGAAGGCCGCCACCAGCACGAGCAGAGCGATCGTGACAGCGCGCGGGACCCGCGGCACGAGGTGGGCGTCGTACCCCTGCCAGGAGACGAGCGTCCAGCTGGCCCACAGCAGACCCAGCACCGGGATCAGGGCGACGAGGAGGAGGTTGCTGGAGGCGGCCGCGGCCAGGTGGCCGTGGGTCAGGTCGTTGACCGCGCGCAGGCTGCCGCAGCCCGGGCAGTAGATCCCGGTCGCGTAGTAGAGCGGGCACACGCCCCACGAGTGGGAGACGTGCGGGTCGCGCAGCCGCAGGGCCAACGTCATCGCGGCGACCCCGCCGGCGGTGAGCAGCGGGCCGCGCAGCCGCACCGCACGGGAGGAGGTGCTGAGCACGGCTCCCGCGGCGGACTGCCGGGTCGCCAGGCTCATCGCGGGAGGGTCATGGCTCAGTGGCCGTGGCCGTGGCCGGGGTCGTTCAGGCCCATCCGGGACATCACGAGGAAGAGCACGAGGGCGACCACGCCGAGAGCGACGCCGACCCAGAAGATCGCGAGCTTCACGGGGTCGAACATCAGCCCGATGCCGCCGACCACGAATCCCAGCATCGCCACCGCCACCGCCGCCCAGGCCGCCGGGGTGTTGCCGTGGTTGTCAGACATGCACTGCTCCTCGTGGATCGACCCTGGGAATCGGCACCGTGATCGGGTAGCCGCATCCTAGTGGTCGTGGTCGGTGGGGTCGCGCCCCTGGTCGATGGCGCGCCAGAGGTCGACCTCCGACATGTCCTCGGCCGCCGGCCGGCTCACCGGCGCGTCGTAGCGGCTGCCCATCTCCGGCCAGGCGGGGCACAGGCGTACGGCGAGCACCGCGGCGGCGAGCGCGACCAGGGAGGCCACCAGGCCGACCCACCACCAGGCCGTGGTGTGGACGCCGACGCCGGTCACGCCGAGGTTCAGGGTGGCGGCGCGGGCCGAGTCGAGTGCCGACGAGCGGCCCAGCCCGGAGGTGACCACGAGCCCCGCCGAGGCCACCACACCCAGGGCGGCGACCACACGTCGTACCACCTTGCGGGTGACCAGCAGGACGCCCCAGCAGGCGAGCGCGACCAGCCCGAGAGCAGCCGCCAGCGGCACGTGCCCGCCGGACCGGTCGACCAGGGCCGCCGTCCCCCCGGTCGCGTCCGGAGACGCCCAGGCGCGACCGCCGGCGAACGCGGCGAGCCCGGCACCGGCCAGGCCGGCCAGGACCGACGGCCCGAAGAGCCGTCGCGGCTCAGGCACCGGAGTCGCGGTCCGGGTCGCTGTGGCTGTCGGCGGCCCACACCAGGTCGGCGTCGAAGCAGGTGCGGTCGCCGGTGTGGCACGCAGGACCCTCCTGCTCCACCTGCAGGAGGAGGGTGTCGCCGTCGCAGTCGAGCCTGATCGTGCGGACCCACTGCCGGTTGCCGGAGGTCTCGCCCTTGGTCCAGTACTCACCGCGGGAGCGGCTCCAGTACGTCGCCCGGCGGGTCGCGATGGTGCGGGCCAGCGCCTCGTCATCCATCCAGCCCAGCATCAGCACCTCACCGGTGTCGTGCTGCTGCGCCACGGCGGGCACGAGACCCGCGTCGTTGCGTCGCAGGCGGGCGGTGATCGCAGGGTCGAGGTCCACCCGGGCATTGTCCCATCGCCATCTATGCTCGGGAGACATGACCTCGCTCGCCCGTCGTGAACGCCTGGCCCTGTGTGACACGGCCCTCCGGGAGGGGCCGGACGCGCCGACCCTGTGCGAGCCGTGGGACGTCAAGGACCTCGTCTGCCACCTGCTGGTGCGCGAACGCCGGCCCGTCTCGGCCGTCGGCATCGCGGTGGGTCCGCTCTCCGTTCTGACCGACCGGGCGATGGCGCGGATGGCGCGCACCGACTTCCCGGTCCTGGTGGAGCGGTTCCGGAGGCCCTGGGTGCTCCCCTTCGCGGTGCCCGGGGTCGAGCAGGTGATGAACACCACCGAGTTCTATGTCCATCACGAGGACATCCGGCGCGCGCAGCCGGACTGGGCGCCGCGCCTGCTCTCGGACTCCGACGAGGCAACCCTGTGGTCGTTCCTCAAGGTGGTGGGCCGCGGGCTGACCCGGTTCGCCGGCGTCCCCGTGCGCATCGAGTGGGACGACCACGTCGCCACCCTGCGCGGCGGCGACGGCGATCCGGTGGTCGTCTCGGGACCGCCGTCGGAGCTCGCCCTGATGCTGCACGGCCGGGCCCGCGTCGCGCAGGTGAAGTACGACGGCCCGGACGACGCCGTCGCCCGGCTGCGCGGCGCGGACCTCGGCATCTAGGTCAAACTTTTCCGTGTTGTTCCCTCAAAGGGGGGAGATCGGGCTACCGTCGTGGTGTGGCCCACCCCCACTTCCAGGGCCACACGAACGGCGCTCGCGCTCTCCAATTGCGGGCGTCGTTCCTGTGCTCTTCGGGAGCGCTACGGTCGGATCCTCGTCGAGGAGGATCATGACCGACCAGTCGTTCGACCGGGACTCCTGGGAGGAGCGCTGGGAGAGGGTCGTGCGCGAGCACGCGGACGCGATCGCGACCCGTGCGCCGAACGCCCATCTGCTCACCGAGGTCGCCGACCTGGCCCCGGGCCGGGCGCTCGACGCGGGATGCGGGCACGGCGCGGAGGCGCTCTGGCTCGCGGCCGCCGGCTGGCAGGTCACCGCGGTGGACTTCTCGCGTACGGCGCTCGACATCGGCCGCGCGACGGCCGAGGCGGTCGGGGCCGAGATGGCCGCACGGATCACCTGGGTCGAGCGCGACCTGGGGAGGTGGGCTCCTGACCCGGCGGCGTTCGACCTGGTGTGTTGTCTCTACGTCCATGTGGCCGGGTCGGTGGGCGAGCTGGTCGCGCGGCTGGGCGGAGGTGTCGCGCCCGGCGGGACCCTCCTCCTGGTCGGGCATCAACCGGTGGATCCTGCAACGGGTGAGCCGACGATGGCAGCCGGTCAGGTGCAGGTCTCGGTCGCCGACGCCATCGAGGCGCTCGAGTCACCCGGCTGGCAGATCCTCGTGGCCGAGGAGCGGCCGCGGGCGGTCGCCGGCTCCGGCGTGGACGCGGTGATCCGCGCGGAGCAGCGCCCTAGCCCCTAGGTGTCCCCCTGTGGAAGAAGGGACATGACCTCGCTCCGGCCAGGTCTCCGACAAACGCGGTGGCTGTGGACCACCGCGTGGTCCAAAGCCACCGCACAGGTCCACCCGGTGATCGACCTGGACCGGGTACGGGCGGCCGAGCGTCGGGACGGCTCAGGCGAGACCGTCGAACGGTCGGACCTCGACCTTTCCACCACATGCCTTGGAGGCCTCGGCCGCGAGCTTGAGGGCCACGTCGAGGTCGGGAGCGTCGATCACCCAGAAGCCCCCGATGACTTCCTTGGACTCGAGATAGGGCCCATCGATCATCACCGTCGCCTCGCCCCGGCCGTCGACGACGGTCGCCGTCGACGCCGGCTGCAGTCCGCCGGCGAAGACCCAGTAGCCATCGGTGTGCAGCTGGTCGTTGAAGGCGCCGGTGGCTGCGAACGCCTCCTCCATCTCCTCCTTGGAGCCGTAGTTGCCGAACTCGTTCATCTCGGCCGGACCGTGCACGGTCATCAGGTAGTGCGTCATCCCACTTCTCCTCAGTTCCGGGTGATCTGCGATGACCACCTTCGACCTCCACCACGAACGGCATCACGCCGATACGACAACCTGCCACATCCGGCATTCCTTCTCGCGACCTGTCGGATGCCCGGCCCCAGGTTCGTGGAGGAGGTAGGAGCGGGTCGCAACCGGCGAGCCGCAGAGGAAACGGAGTCACCATGTCCACCACCCAGCACCTCCGCACCAGCACCGCCTCCACCACCCAGGCCCCGGCCACCCAGCGCCGGGCCGTCTGGAAGCACGGCCTCGTCGCCGCAATGGTCGCCTCCTTCGCGACCACCGTCCTGGCGGCCGTCGCATCGGCCGCGGGTGTGTCGTTCTCGGACGGCACGGGCGGCGCGAGCATCCCGATCGCCGGGTTCGCGCAGCTGACCCTCGTCTTCTCGCTGATCGGCGTCGGCATCGCCGCCGTGATGGCGCGCAAGGCGAGTCGGCCGCGCTCCACGTTCGTGCGCACCGCGGTCGCGCTGACTGCCCTCTCGTTCGTCCCGGACCTGACCTTCGGTTTCGACGCAGCCTCGGCGGCCACCCTGATCACGCTGCACTCCGTCGCCGCGGCGATCGTCGTGCCCACCCTGGCCCGGCGGCTCGCCGGCGCGCGCTGACCCCGGCCCATCACCACACCGCCTCGCACCAGTCAGCAGCTCTCTCGAGGAGAACCACCATGAGCGCGACCTACACCTTCGATGTCTTCGGCAGCCTCGACGGCTTCGCCTCCCACACCGGCAACTGGGGCGGCTACTGGGGCAAGCAGGGCCCCGAGCTGCTCGCACACCGCCTCGCGCAGTACGACGAGGAGCAGCGCATGGTCTTCGGTGCCACCACTTTCCGGGCGTTTGCGGAGATGCTCGCCGCGAGCGATGTGGAGCCCGAGGTGCTCGACCCGTGGGTCACCCGGATGCGGG
>JAWWPM010000466.1:0-2914 GCA_033854915.1 Nocardioidaceae bacterium | reverse complement strand
TGCTGACCCGATTCCGGCCCTGGCTCCGACAGCTGAGGCGTGAACCCTACGGGCGAGTCGTCGCCGGCCTGGTCGCCGAAGCGCAGACGAACGTCGAGTTCGCGGACCTGTACCGCAAGCAGTTCGTTGCCCCCCGCCGCGACGCTACCCGCGAACTCCTGGTTCGGGCCCGCGACCGCGGCGAGATCGGCGCCGACACCAACCTCGAGGTCACCCTCGACCTGTTGTACGGCCCCATCTACCACCGTCTGTTGCATGGTCACGCCCCGCTCACCGAGCGGTTCGCTGAGCAGGTCATCGACTCCGTCATCACCGCGATCTCCACCGCACCCATCCCCTGAGAGAAGGACCACTCATGAACACTGCCCACCACCTGAGCGTGGACGAGGCCTGCCACCTCGCCCTCACCGCAGCCGCCGCCGACCTCGAGTACTGGGCGTGGAGCGTTGCGGTGGACCGGCGAATCGATCTCGACGACCTCGTCGACGTCCTCGACGTACTTCGCGCTGCCAGCGCACCGCACGCCTCGACACCGACCCTCTCCACGCTCGCCGCCAGCTAGAACACACGCAAAGGGAGTACAGATGAACCTGCGCCAGATCGGCGACACGAAGGTCAGCGCCCTCGGGCTCGGCGGCATGCCGATGTCCATCGAGGGTCGGCCCGCGGAGTCCCGCTCCATCGCCACCATCCACGCCGCCCTCGAAGCCGGTATCACCTTCATCGACACCGCGGACGCCTACCACGTCGGCGCCGACGAGGTCGGTCACAACGAGTCACTGATCGCCCGGGCGCTCGCCTCCTACGGCGTCGACACCTCCGAGGTGCTGGTCGCCACCAAGGGCGGTCATCTGCGTCCCGGTGACGGCAGCTGGACCCTCGACGGCTCCCCAGATCACCTGCGCCAGGCCTGCGAGGCATCGCTGCGACGGCTCGGCGTCGACGCCATCGGGCTGTACCAGTTCCACCGCCCCGACCCGAAGGTGCCCTACGAGGACTCGATCGGGGCGATCCGCGACCTGCTCGCCGCAGGCAAGATCCGGATGGCCGGCATCTCCAACGCCGACCCGGAGCAGATCCGCACCGCCCACCAGATCCTGGGCGACGGCCTGGTGTCGGTGCAGAACCAGTTCTCCCCGGCCTTCCGGTCCAGCGAGCCGGAGCTCCGGCTGTGCGACGAGCTCGGCATCGCCTTCCTCCCCTGGAGCCCACTCGGCGGCATCAAGAGCGCGGCCGACCTCGGCGCCACCTATCGGCCGTTCGCCGAGGTTGCCGACGAGGTCGGCGCCTCCCCGCACCAGGTCGCGCTCGCCTGGCTGCTGGCCAAGTCTCCGGTGGTGATCCCGATCCCCGGATCCAGCAGGCCCGAGACCATCCGGTCATCTGCCGCCGCGGTCGACCT
Source organism: Nocardioidaceae bacterium (assembly GCA_033854915.1). GTDB lineage: Bacteria > Actinomycetota > Actinomycetes > Propionibacteriales > Nocardioidaceae > Nocardioides. Next base: position 1,512 of record JAWWPM010000466.1, on the reverse strand, counting down.
GGAGCTCACCTCGGGCCAGGTCAGCCGGCTCGACGGGACCTGACCCGTGGTCCACGAGTCCGCCCCTCGGACGGGTTCGTCGAAGACCACCGGCCGTCAGCAGGGTCCGCTGCCGGTGCTCCTGGTCTGCCTGACCGTGGTCACCGGCCTGGTGGACGCCTTCAGCTACCTGAAACTGGGGCACGTGTTCGTCGCGAACATGACCGGCAACGTGGTCTTCCTCGGCTTCGCGCTCGCCGGCGCCGGCGGGGTCTCGATCGCGTCGAGCCTGCTTGCCGTGGTGGCCTTCGCCCTCGGCGCGACCGTGGGTGGGCGGTGGGCCGCCGGACGGCCGGTGCACCGTGGGCACCTACTGGCTGTGGCCACGTCGGTCCAGGCGGGCCTGGTCGTGGTCGCGGTCGTCATCACCAGCACCGTCGGTGCGCAGGGCTCCGCGCTTCGGCTGACGTTGATCGGGTTGCTCGCCCTGGCCATGGGCGGCCAGAACGCCGTCGCCCGTCGCCTGGCCGTGCCCGACCTGACCACGACGGTGCTCACGTTGACCGTCACCGGCCTGGTCGCCGACAGCACACCCGCATCGGTGCGCGCCCGGCGAGTCATCTCGGTCCTGTCAATGCTCGCCGGTGCGCTCACGGGCGGTCTGCTGCTGCGGTTCGTCGGCCTTGCCGCGCCGCTCTGGCTGGCGGCAGGACTGCTCGTCATGTGCGCAACGGCCGCCTACACGGCCACCGCACGACCGGGATCGCAGGCCTGGGGCTAGAGCACTAGACCGTCGTGATCCCGTAGTCCTTGAGTCGCCGGTAGAGGGACGAGCGCGCCAGGCCCAACGCCTTCGCCGCGTGGACGCGGTTGCCACCTGCGGCCTTCAGAGCGGCGATCACCGCGTCGCGATCGGCCTCCTCGAGAGGAGTCAGGGTGCGGCGGGCGGTGGTGTGGCAGTAGCCCGGCAGGTCACGCTCGTCGATCGTCCCGACCGGCTTCTTCCGCAGCGCGCTGGACAGCGCCTCCTCCAGCTGACGCACGTTGCGGGGCCACGTGTAGCGGGCGACGAGGCGCAGCGCCTCCGGGCTGAGGCAGACCTCGCGGTGCGGAGCGAGCTCGCCCAGGAGCCGGGTGACGACGGACCCGATGTCCGCGCTTCGTTGGCGCAACGGAGGAAGGTTCACGGCGGTCTGGAAGTACGGCAGCAGCTCGCGGAAGGGCAGACCGGACTCCGGGCTGTCATCGGAAAGGGTGGCCGCAACGGTCACCGGCTGCTCGGACTCGAAGGCCGAGACCATGAAGCGGCCCAGCCGCTCCGCGCCGTCGCTGGTCGCCATGTCGAGGTTGCGGATGATGTAGAGCGTCGGCACCGTCGCCACCTCCAGTGCCACCTCCGCATCCTCGTAGGAGCTCGAGGTGATGTCGCCGGCGGCGAAGTTGAGGCTGCGGCCGCCCGGTTGGACCGAGTGGTAGACCTCCGTGAGCAACGTGAACTTGCCGGTGCCGGGCTCGCCCATGACGAGCAGCGCC
>JAWWPM010000465.1:0-3367 GCA_033854915.1 Nocardioidaceae bacterium | reverse complement strand
CGACGAGTGGGTGGCTCGGATCAGGGCCGCGCCCACCCGCCGGGCCCGGCTGCGCGTCGCCGTACGCGGGCTGGGCGTGAACCGGGAGTACGCCGCGATGGACCTCGGCCACGAACCCAGCCGCCGGGAGCTGGCCGGCATCTTCGTCGGGCGCTTCGGGACAGCGTTCCGGCTGGTCGGCCGGCGGGTCACGCGCCGGTTCCGGCGGGTGCGCCCGTGAGCGGCTACGCGGTCGCCGCCGACGTCGCGTGGCTGGAGGTGCCCGACGCGCACGAGCCGAGCGCCGTTGCCGCCCGCGTCCCCGACGGCCCGCCGCTCGCCCTCCACGGCCCGTCCGCCGTGATCTGGCTGTGCGCGGTCGACGGCGGCGACGCGGACGCGATCACCGACCGGGTGGCCGACGCCACCGGCGAGCACCCGGACACCGTCGCCCCCGCCGTCCACGGCTTCCTCACCGAGCTGGTCTCCCGCGGCCTGCTCACGGAGACGCACGGATGAGTCAGGGGTGGCGCAGCAGGCCGAGCAGGTAGCCGCCGTAGCCACTCTTGAGCAGGGATTCGGCGCGCTGGCGGAGGTCGTCGTCGGTGAGGAAGCCCATCCGCCAGCCGACCTCCTCGGGAACGCCGATCTTCAGGCCCTGGCGACCCTCGAGGGTGCGCACGAAGTTGCTGGCGTCGTTGAGCGAGTCGAACGTGCCGGTGTCCAGCCAGGCGGTGCCACGGGGCAGCACCTCGACCCGGAGCTGGCCGCGGTCGAGGTAGACCTGGTTGAGGTCGGTGATCTCGAGCTCGCCGCGGGCCGACGGGGTCAGCTCGCGGGCGATGTCGACCACCTGGTCGTCGTAGAAGTACAGCCCCGGTACGGCGAACGAGCTCCTGGGCGTGGCCGGCTTCTCCTCCAGCGTCAGCGCCCGGCCGTCCTCCCCGAACTCCACGACGCCGTAGTCGGAGGGGTTCGCCACCTGGTAGCCGAAGACCGCGGCACCGACGAGGTTCTCGAACCGCAGCAGCTGGTTGCCCAGCCCGGGCCCGTAGAAGATGTTGTCGCCGAGCACCAGCGCCGACCGCTCGCCGCGCACGTGGTCGGCGCCGATCAGGAACGCCTGCGCCAGCCCGTCGGGCGACGGCTGCACCGCCCAGGTGATCGAGATGCCGAACTGGCTGCCGTCACCGAGCAGCTCCTGGAACTGAGCGGCGTCGTGCGGTGTCGTGATCACCAGCACGTCGCGGATCCCGGCCAGCATCAGGGTCGACAGCGGGTAGTAGATCATCGGCTTGTCGTAGACCGGCACCAGCTGCTTGCTGATCGCCCGGGTGATCGGGTGCAGCCGTGTGCCGGTCCCCCCGGCGAGGATGATCCCGCGCATGGCCGCGATCCTAGGGCTTGGGGTGCACCGTTCACCTAGGCTTCCCCGCATGGAACGCCTGCTCGTCACCGGTGGAGCCGGCTTCATCGGCTCCAACTTCGTGCACCACGTCGTGCACCACACGTCCGCAACGGTGACCGTGCTCGACAAGCTGACCTACGCCGCGTCTCGCGAGGCGATCGACGCGCTGCCTCGCGACCGGGTCACGCTCGTCGTCGGCGACGTGGCCGACGGACTGGTCGTCGACCCGCTGGTCGCCGCCCACGACGTGGTCGTCCACTTCGCCGCGGAGTCGCACAACGACAACTCGCTGACCGAGCCGGGTCCGTTCATCCAGACCAACCTGGTCGGCACCTTCCAGGTCCTCGAGGCCTGCCGCCGCCACGGCACCCGGCTGCACCACGTGTCCACCGACGAGGTGTACGGCGACCTCGCGCTGGACGACCCGGCCCGGTTCACGGAGTCGACGCCGTACAACCCGAGCAGCCCGTACTCCGCGGCCAAGGCCGGTTCCGACCACCTGGTCCGCGCGTGGGTGCGCAGCATGGGCGTGAAGGCGACGATCTCCAACTGCTCGAACAACTACGGGCCCTGGCAGCACATCGAGAAGTTCATCCCGCGCCAGATCACCACCGTGATCGACGGCGGCCGGCCGCGCGTCTACGGCAGCGGGCTCAACGTGCGCGACTGGATCCACGCCGAGGACCACTCCGCGGCGGTGCTGCGGATCCTGGAGCGGGGCCAGATCGGGGAGACCTACCTGATCGGGGCGGACGGCGAGCGCAACAACCTCGACGTGGTGCGGCTGATTCTCGAGCACTTCGGGCGGCCGGCCGACGACTACGACCTGGTGGCCGAGCGCGCCGGCCACGACCTGCGCTACGCGATCGACTCGACCAAGCTGCGCGAGCACCTCGGCTGGCGGCCGGCACTGCCGGACTTCGAGGAGGGGCTGGCCCGCACCATCGCCTGGTACCAGGAGCACGAGGGCTGGTGGCGGCCGCACAAGCAGCGGGTCGAGGCGACGTACGCCGCGAAGGGGCAGTGAGCGTGCCGCCGACGGTGACCCGCACCGACATCCCGGGACTGCTCGTCGTCGAGCTCGACCTGCGCGAGGACGCCCGCGGCTGGTTCAAGGAGAACTGGCAGCGCGCGAAGATGACCGCGCTCGGGCTGCCGGACTTCGGGCCCGTGCAGCACAACGTCTCCTTCAACGGCCGCCGCGGCGTCACCCGCGGCGTCCATGCGGAGCCGTGGGACAAGTTCGTGTCGATCGCCACGGGCCGGGCGTACGGCGTCTGGGTCGACCTGCGCGAGGGTCCGACCTTCGGGACCGTGGTCACCCACGAGCTCACGCCGGCCACCGCGGTCTACGTGCCGCGGGGGGTCGGCAACGCCTACCAGGTGCTGGAGGACGCGACGGCGTACAGCTACCTGGTCAACGCGCACTGGCGTCCGGACGCTGGCTACACCGAGGTCAACGCGGCCGACCCGGCGCTCGGCGTCGGCTGGCCGATCGCCCTCGACGACCCGGTCGTGGAGCTCTCGCAGAAGGACCGCGACAACCCGGCCCTGGCCGACGTGCAGCCGGTCGCGGCCGCGCCGGTGCTGCTGGTCGGTGGCTCCGGCCAGGTCGGTACGGCGTTGCGCGCGGTGCTGCCCCACGTGGTCGCACCGCCCCGCTCAGAGCTCGACCTCGCCGACCCGGAGTCGGTGGCCCGGTTCGACTTCTCGCCGTACGCCGTGGTTGTCAACGCCGCCGCCCACACCGGCGTCGACGCCGCGGAGACCGACCGGACCGGCGCCTGGGCGGCCAACGCGACCGGTCCGGCGCTGCTCGCGGCGCTCGCGACAGGGCACGGTGCCACACTCGTGCACCTCTCCTCCGACTACGTCTTCGACGGCACCCGCGAGGAGCACGCCGAGGACGAACCACTGTCCCCGCTGGGGGTCTACGGCCAGAGCAAGGCCGCCGGAGACCTGGCCGTGGCGGCGACGCCA
>JAWWPM010000464.1:0-3073 GCA_033854915.1 Nocardioidaceae bacterium | reverse complement strand
GAACACCACGCGGGCGGGGGCGCTCTCGACCAGGCGCTCGCGCAGCAGCTCGGTCAGCAGGAAGCCGCCCAGGTGGTTGACCGCAAACGTCGCCTCGATGCCGTCGGTGGTCTCCGTACGACGGGAGTAGACGGTGCCCGCGTTGTTGACCAGGACGTCGATGCGGGCGCAGGTCTTGAGCAGGTCCTCGGCCAACCGGCGTACGGCGGCCTGGTCGGCGAAGTCGCACAGCAAGGAGTCGACGCGGCAGGCCGGCTGCTCGGCGCGGATCCGGCCCACGGCGGTCGCGGTCCGGTCGGGGCTGCGGCCGACCAGCACGAGCCGGCAGCCAGGCTCGGCTGCGGCCAGCTGGCTCGCGCACTCCAGCCCGATGCCGTCACTTCCGCCGGTGATCACGTAGGTCCTGGCTGGGGTCGTGCTCACGGGTGTGTCATCCCATCCACGTCGAGGGCCTCGTCCAGCTGCTGCTCGGTGAGCTCGCCGCGCTCGACGTAGCCGAGGTCGAGCACGGTCTGCCGGATCGTGGCACCGTCGGCGAGGGCCCGCTTGGCGATCGTGGCCGCCGCTTCGTAGCCGACGTACTTGTTGAGCGGGGTGACGATGCTCGGTGACGACTCGGCGTAGGCGCGCATCCGGTCGAGGTCGGCGGTGATGCCGTCGACGCACTCAGCCAGCAGGCGCGACGACGTGGTCAGCAGTCGGAGCGACTCCAGCAGGTTGCGGGCGATCACCGGCAGCATCACGTTGAGCTCGAAGCTGCCCGAGGCGCCGGCGAAGGTGATCGCGGTGTCGTTGCCGATCACCTGCGCGCAGACCTGGAGCGTCGCCTCGGGGATCACCGGGTTGACCTTGCCGGGCATGATGCTGGAGCCCGGCTGGAGATCCTGCAGATGGATCTCGGCCAGCCCCGCGGTCGGGCCGCTGCCCATCCAGCGCAGGTCGTTGCAGATCTTGACCAGCCCGACGGCGTACGTCTTGAGGACGCCGCTGAGCTCGACCAGCGAGTCCTGGGTGCCCTGCGCCTCGAAGTGGTTGCGGGCCTCGGCGAACGGCTCGCCGGTGTCGTCGGCGAGGTGCCCGATCGTGTCGGCGGCGAACGACGCCGGGGTGTTGATGCCGGTGCCGACGGCGGTGCCGCCGAGGGGAAGCTCGCGGACGCGGGGGAGCACCGCAGCCAGCCGCTCGCGGGCGTACGACGCGGTGGCGGCGTAGCCGCCGAGCTCCTGACCCAGGGTCACCGGGGTCGCGTCCATCAGGTGGGTGCGACCGGACTTCACGGCGTCGGCGTACTCCTCGGCCTTGGCCGTGAGCGAGGCGGCCAGGACCCCCATCGCCTCGTCGAGCGGGCCGGCAGCGACGGCGGCCGCGACGTGGATCGCGCTGGGGAACGTGTCGTTGGAGGACTGGCTGGCGTTGACCACGTCGTTCGGGTGGCACTCGACGCCGGCACGCGCGGTCAGCGAGGAGATGACTTCGTTGACGTTCATGTTGGTGCTGGTGCCCGAGCCCGTCTGGAACACGTCGATCGGGAACTGGTCGTCGTGCTCGCCGGAGGTGATGGCCTCGACGGCGCCGACGATCGCGTCACGCTGCTCGCCGGTGATGATGTCGAGGCCGGCGTTGGTGCGTGCGGCGGCCGCCTTGATCCTCGCCAGTGCGTGGATCAGCGGCGGGTCGAGCGGCCGGCCGCTGATCGGGAAGTTGTCGATCGCCCGCTGGGTCTGCGCCCGCCACAGGGCGTCGACGGGGACCTCGACCTCGCCCATGGAGTCGTGCTCGACACGCGTCTGCGGATCCGGGCTCATGCCCGCGACGCTACCCGGCACGGTGGGCGGAGTAGAGCCAGTACTGCTCGTCGCGGTCCTGGAGCCGGACCGCGACCGCCCGTTCGGTGGCCCCGGCGAAGACCGCCCTCAGCGTGGCGGCGAGGTCGGGTGCGGGGTGCGCCGACCAGACCACGAGGGCGCCTCCGTCGGTCAGCCGGTCCTGGACCAGGGTCAGGAACGGCGCCTCGTAGAGCTGGGAGTTGCCCTCGTGGACGAGCTGCCTCGGGCCGTTGTCGACGTCGAGCAGCACCACGTCGTACGACGCCGGGCCGGCCTCCGCGATGGCCGTCGCGACATCCGCCACGATCACCCGGGCCCGGTCGTCGGCCAGCAGCTGCCGCCCGTGCGGGATGGTGCCGTCGCGCATCCACTCGACCAGCGCCGGCTCGATCTCGACGACGTCGCAGTGCTCCACCCGGCGGTCACCGAGCACCCGGTCGAGGGTGGCGCCGAGGCCGAGACCACCGACGAGCACGCGGCGCGGCGCGTCGACCACCGCCAACGCGGCATCGGCCAGGGCCTGCTCGGAGGCGTGCTCGGCGGTGTCCATCACGAACATCCCGTTGGCCCGGAGCTCGAGCACCGCCGGTCCGTCCGGGCCGCGTCGGCGACGGAGCACGAGCTCGCCCCGCTCCGACTGGCTACGCGCCATCTCGTCGTACTCCACCGGTCAACCGTAGGGTGCGATGCATTCCGGCGCGTCCCAGCATGTGGCACCACGCATCAAAGTAGAGTAGAAAAGTAGACAATGATCGGCTCGCGGGAGCAGCCGACACTCATCGAGGGAGGGCTGATGGCCGAGGGTCGACCCACGCCGCACGTCGTCGTGATCGGTGCCGGCGCCGCCGGCAGCCTGAGCGCGCTGCACCTGGGACGCCACGCCCGGCGCCGCGGCACCGCCCTCGACGTGACCCTGCTCGACCCCGCGCCCTACCGCGCCCGCGGCACGGCGTTCGGCACGACCGACGCCCAGCACCTGCTCAACGTCCCGGCCAGCGGGATGAGTGCGCTGCCCGAGGACCCCGGCCACTTCGTCGCCTGGCGGGCGCAGCACCACCCCGACCTGCTCGGCGAGCCGGGGGTGTTCGCGCCGCGCGAGCAGTTCGGGCGCTACCTCGACGAGACGCTCGGGGCGGCCTACGGCGACGACCTGCCCCTCGGGCTGCGGCACGCCCGGGTCCGGGCGGTCGGGATCCGTCGGGTCGGCGAGGGCATGTGCGTGGAGACCGGCGACGGTGCGGAGGTCC
>JAWWPM010000463.1:0-4635 GCA_033854915.1 Nocardioidaceae bacterium | reverse complement strand
CGCGTCTCGACCCGGCGAGATGTGCTGGGCCATGAGTACGTCGGGGCCAGCCTGGCCGGCTCCGACGAGTTCATGATGGCCTTTTTCACCGAGCGGTCGCCGGATCGACCACACTGCCATCGCTGTTCGTTCGCACCCAGGGCGACCCCACGGGGACGTTCCGAAAGAACTGGTTCGGCCACCAGGACACCCGGCCCTCGAGCCCGATGGTCACGTGAACCGCCCGGTGTCGGCGTCGAAGTCGCGCTCTGTGTTGTCGACCTCGGCGTCGTCGGGGCGGTTGTCGGGGTCGAGTCGCCGCCGGCGCTCCTCATCGATCTCGGCGACCTCGTCGTCGGGCGGGCGCTCGTCGACCGGGCGGAGCTCGCGGCCGCCGGCGTCCTCGATGTCGACGGTCAGGTTGCCTGAGTCGTCGGTGCTGGTGTGCTCGGACCCGGTCTCCTGCTCGCTCATGCGCGCCTTCCTGTCGTGTGGCCGGTCGTTGCGGCCTCCCGGTCGTGCGGTTCGGCGATCACGACCCCACGGCTGAACGACGCGTCGTCGTCGATGTCGGACTTGCTGTGGTCATCCATCAGCGAGACCGCGACCAGCGTCACGACCGCGCAGCCGAGGATCGCGGCGGCGATGGAGTAGGCCGAGCCGGTGTGCGCCAACAGATAGGTCGCTACGAGAGGTGCCGGACCGCCGGCGATGACCGACGCGAGCTGGTAGCCCATCCCCGCTCCGGCGTACCGCAACGAGGTCGGGAAGGACTCGGCGATCAGCGAGGCCTGCGGTCCGTACTGCATGCCGTGCGGGATCAGGGCGAACAGGACGCCGACGAACGCCAGCAGCGCGACGCCACTGTCCATGGCCGCGAACAGCACGAAGGCGTACACGCCGGTGAGGGCGGCACCGATCATGTAGATCCTCTTGCGGCCCAGGCTGTCGGACAGGTGCCCGAACAGGGGTACGGCGACCACCTCGAGCGCCGCGGCCGACAGGATCGCAGCCAGGGCGAAGGTCTTGGAGTAGCTCTGCTCCTCGGTCAGGTAGACCAGCGTGAACGACGTGATCACGTAGAACGGCGCCTGCTCCGAGAGCCGGGCGAACGCGCTGAGCAGGATCGGCTTCCAGTGCCGCCGGATCGCGTCGACCGTGGGCAGCCGGCTGATTTCCTGGCGCTGGAGTCGCTTGGCGAACATCGGGGTCTCCAGGATCCGCATCCGGATCCACAGACCGATGGCCACCATCACCAGGCTGAAGATGAACGGGATCCGCCAACCCCACGACTGGAACTGCGCATCGGTCAGGCGCCAGCTCAGCAGGTAGAGGAACCCGGTGCCGAGGATCAGCCCGAAGGCCACCCCGAGCTGCGGCAGGCTCGCCATCAACCCGCGCCGCTTCTGGTCGCCCCACTCCATCGACAGCAGCACCGAGCCGCTCCACTCTCCGCCGACGGCGAGGCCCTGGAGCAGCCGGAGCAGCACCAGCAGGATGGGCGCGGCCGAGCCGATCGAGGCAGTGCCGGGCAGCACCCCGACCAGCGTGGTCGCGAGCCCCATGCCCAGCAGGGTGATGATCAGCGTGGCCTTGCGGCCGATCCGGTCACCCCAGTGCCCGAAGATCGCCGCGCCGACCGGCCGGGCCGCGAAGCCGACCGCGTACGTCGCGAACGACTCGAGCCGGCCGGCGTACGCCGTGGACTCGGGGAAGAAGAGCGCCGGGAAGATCAGTGCGGCGGCGGTGTTGTAGAGGAAGAAGTCGTACCACTCGATGGTGGTGCCGATGGTGCTGGCCAGGGCCGCCTTGCGGATCTGCCGGCCACGCTCCGCACTGCCTTCGGCGGAGGTTGACGCGTCCGCCGCGTGAGGGTCGAGGGTCATGGGACTGGTCCCTTCTCCTGCGGCCCGATACCGCAGGTGCCTGCCCTCCCGTGGACGCTCCCGAGAGGACCCCGTGTCTCCTGCCTACCTCGGCAGTGACGTGGACCACAACCCACCTGAGGGTGAGTCGGTGAGATCGCCGGGATCGCCCGCGAGCGGCGGAAGTAGGCTCCCGGGCATGGACACGCCCGACCTCAAGCCCCGCTCGCGCGACGTCACCGACGGCCTCGAGAAGGCCGCGGCCCGCGGGATGCTGCGAGCGGTCGGGATGGGCGACGACGACTTCGCCAAGCCGCAGATCGGGGTCGCCTCGTCGTGGAACGAGATCACGCCGTGCAACCTCTCGCTCGACCGGCTCGCCAAGGCCGTGAAGAACGGCGTGCACGCGGCGGGCGGCTACCCGCTGGAGTTCGGCACCATCTCGGTCTCCGACGGCATCGCCATGGGCCACGAGGGGATGCACTTCTCCCTGGTCAGCCGCGAGGTGATCGCAGACTCGGTGGAGACGGTGATGATGGCCGAGCGGCTCGACGGCTCGGTGCTGCTGGCCGGGTGCGACAAGAGCCTGCCCGGGATGATGATGGCCGCAGCCCGGCTCGACCTGGCCAGCGTCTTCCTCTACGCCGGCTCGATCATGCCCGGCCAGGTCGACGGTCAGGACGTCACGATCATCGACGCCTTCGAGGCGGTCGGCGCCTGTCTGGCCGGCAAGATCACCCGGGCCGAGGTCGACCGGATCGAGCGGGCGATCTGCCCGGGCGAGGGCGCCTGCGGTGGCATGTACACCGCCAACACGATGGCCGCGGTCGCGGAGGCGATCGGGATGAGCCTGCCCGGCTCGGCCGCCCCGCCGGCGGTCGACCGGCGCCGAGACGGCTTCGCCCACCGCTCCGGCGAGGCCGTGGTCAACCTGCTGCGGCTGGGCATCACGGCGCGCCAGATCATGACCATGGAGGCCTTCGAGAACGCGATCACCGTCGTGATGGCCCTCGGCGGCTCCACGAACGCCGTACTCCATCTCCTGGCGATGGCCCGCGAGGCCGACGTCGACCTGACCATCGACGACTTCAACCGGATCGGCGACAAGGTGCCGCACCTCGGCGACCTCAAGCCGTTCGGTCGCTACGTGATGAACGACGTCGACAAGGTCGGTGGCATCCCGGTGGTGATGAAGGCCCTGCTCGACGCCGGCCTGATGCACGGCGACGTGCTCACGGTCACCGGCAAGACGATGGCCGAGAACCTCGAGGCCCTGGCGCCGCCCGGGCTCGACGACGACGTGCTCCGCTCGCTCGACCGGCCGATCCACAAGACCGGCGGACTGACCATCCTCAAGGGGTCGCTGGCGCCCGAGGGCGCGGTCGTGAAGTCGGCCGGCTTCGACGACTCGACCTTCACCGGCACGGCCCGGGTCTTCGACGGCGAGCGGGCGGCGATGGATGCGCTCGAGGCCGGCGCGATCGTGGCCGGCGACGTGGTGGTGATCCGCTACGAAGGCCCCAAGGGCGGCCCGGGGATGCGCGAGATGCTCGCGATCACCGGTGCCATCAAGGGGGCCGGGCTCGGCAAGGACGTGCTGCTGATCACCGACGGCCGCTTCTCCGGGGGTACGACGGGGCTCTGTGTCGGCCATATCGCACCGGAGGCCGTCGACGCAGGCCCGATCGCGTTCGTCCGCGACGGCGACCCGATCACCCTCGACGTTGCCAACCGCTCCCTCGACGTGGAGGTCGACGACGCCGAGTGGGAGTCGCGCAAGGAGGGCTGGGCACCGCTGCCCCCGAAGTACACCCGCGGGGTCCTGGGCAAGTACGCCAAGGTCGTGCAGTCCGCCGCGCACGGGGCCGTCTGCGGCTGAGGATCCCGGCCGGGACGGCTAAGGGATCTGCCCGACCGTCTCGATCATCGTGCGGGCCAGGGCCGGGAGCACGTTGCGCTCGTGCGCGACCCAGCGCTTGGCGATCAGGTCGACGGGGTAGATCAGCACGTTCCCGCGCCCCCGGTGCAGCGCGATCTCGGTGCCGTGCTCGTCGGTGGCGACCATCCAGTCCAGCCTGGCCTGGTCCGCGACGTACTGCCCGAACGCCAGCCCGATCTGGTTGATGATCGCGTTGGGGTCGGGGCGGTGCGCCTCGTCCAGTCGGAGCCAGGCGTTGAGCATCTCGTCGTAGTGACGGCCCAGGTCGTCGATGTCGCCGAAACGCACGTCCTGCTCGGTCAGCTCGGCGATGCTCGACCGCACCCAGTCGACCTCGGCGGCGGTGAGGGGTTCCAGGGTGGGCTCGGCCGACTCGGCAGGCGTCGACTGCGGCGTCTCCGCCGGCGGCTCATCCGATGACTTCTTCCTCCACGGCATGGGGCCACGCTAGCCATCCGGCGGTGGTCTGTGCCCGATTTCGGGGGCGAGGCACGAACCGGTCAGTCGTAGTCGGCCCACACCCGTTGCTCCACGCCGTCGACGGTCATGGTCCCGCCGTACGGCAGAACCCACTGCGGCCGGGTGTGGCCGAACGGGACGCCCACCACGACCACGGCCTCCGGGTGGTAGCGCTGGACGACGTCCAGAGCGACGTCGCGTTGTGCGGCCCGGCGCGCGGCGCGGTCGGCCGCGCTCGGCCGGAGCTCGTGGGTGGAGGTGGGCGGCCGCGACAGCAGGACCGCGTCGACGGCCGACAGGAGCCCGCGCTCGCCGAGAGACCGCAGGATGTAGCCGACCTCCGCGGGCGGGGTCAGGTCCTCCGACGCCTCCAGCAGCAGGACGCCGCCGTCG
>JAWWPM010000462.1:0-3565 GCA_033854915.1 Nocardioidaceae bacterium | reverse complement strand
GGTGCACCCAGCGCTTGCCGACGAACGGCACGTCGCACACGATCCGCGGCGTCGCGAAGCCGGGCAGGTAGCCCATGATCGCGTGCTGCAGCCGCTGGGCGTCGGCGACCGAGACCCGCCAGTGCTCGGAGAACGGGATCATGTCGCACATGTAGAAGTAGTACGGCATGATCTGCGCGCCATCGAGCAGGGCGAAGCAGAGGTCCAGCAGGGCGTGCGGATCGGCATTGACGCCGTTCAGGATCACACCCTGGTTGCGGACGTCGCGGATGCCGGTGTCGAGCATCGTGCGGGTGGCCTGCGCCACGAGCGGCGTGACCGAGTTGGCGTGGTTGACGTGGGTGTGGATCGCGACCGAGACGCCTCGCTCGCGCGACATCGTGCCGATCCGGGTCATGCCCTCGACGACGTCGGGCTGCAGCCAGTGCTGGGGCAGGCCCATCAGCGCCTTGGTGGCGAGCCGGATGTCGCGGATGTTCTCGATCTCGAGCAGCGAGGTCAGGAACGCCTCGAGCCGCGGCCACGGCATGTTCGCCACGTCACCGCCGGAGACCACGACGTCGCGGACGCCGGGAGTACGACGCAGGTAGTCGAGCATGTCGCCGAGCCGGTCGTTGGGTTTGCCGACGAACTTCAGCTTGTCGATCACCGCGGTGGAGTTGCCGACGAGGTCCATCCGGGTGCAGTGCCCGCAGTACTGCGGGCACGTCGGCAGCAGTTCGGCCAGCACCTTGGTCGGGTAGCGGTGGGTGAGGCCCTCGGTCGCCCACATGTCGTGCTCGTGGAGCGAGTCGCGGGTGGCGTGCGGGTGGGAGGCCCAGTCGGTCCGGCGGTCGCTGAAGACCGGCAGCATGTAGTGGCGCACCGGGTCGGCGTAGAACGCGTCGGTGAGCGAGCCCGCGCCGGCCGGCTCGTCGTGGCGGGCGATGGTGTTCATCATCTGCGGCGGCAGCAGCATCGACATGGTGGCCCGCTCGGCCTGGTCGCGCTCGAGGTCGGCGTAGAACCTGTCGTCCACGAGGTCGCCCATCAGCTCACGAAGCTGCTTGACGTTCTTGATGCAGTGGGCGCGCTGCCACTGGGCCGACATCCAGTCCTCGGTGGTGACGTCCTTCCAGCCGGGGAAGCGGGTCCAGTCCGGCTCGACCAGCTCGGTACGGCGGTAGGGGTAGGGCTGACCGGTCCCCAGACCGATCGAGGTCTCGATGCTCATGGCTGTCTCCTGCGGTGCGGAGCCCGGGTCCGGGCAGGGCGGCGCGCCGGTTGTGCCGTCCAGCGCGCTCATGTCAGAGTAGGCGGAGAACATGCGGCTAGTCCAATGCCACGCCGCAGATTCTCCCGTCAAGATTCGATTCCAACGGAGGATACTCCTAGATGTCGGCCCTGAGCACCGATTCCGAAGCACGGCCGGCCGGCGACCCCACCGGGCTGCACCGGGTGCTCGACGAGGGTGTCGTGCTCCCTCAGGCGGCCCAGCGGCTCGACACCCGTCGCGAGCTCTGGCCCGACGAGGTGCGGGTCCGGGTGCAGACGCTCAACCTGGACGCGGCGTCGTTCCGCCAGCTCGAGGGCAAGCACGACCACGACGGTGACGCCGTACGCCGTGAGGTGCTCGAGATCGTCGCCTCGCGCGGCAAGATGCAGAACCCCGTCACCGGCTCCGGGGGAATGCTGATCGGCACCGTCGAGGAAGTCGGAGCCGACTCCGCGCTCGGGCTCCACGTCGGCGACCACGTCGCGACGCTGGTCTCGCTGACCCTGACCCCGCTGGTGATCGAGGACGGCCTCGAGCGCTGGGACGGCCGCAGTGAGCAGGTGCCCGCGGACGGGTACGCCGTGCTGTTCGGCCGCTCGATCGCGGCGGTGATCCCCGACGACCTGCCCCCGGCCCTGAGCCTGGCCGTGATGGACGTCTGCGGGGCGCCTGCGCTGACCGCGAAGGTGGTGGGTGAGTACGCCCAGCCGGTCGTCGCCGTGATCGGTGGCGCCGGCAAGTCCGGCTCGCTGAGCCTGGCCGCGGCCGCGCGCGCCGGAGCGCGGCGCACCATCGGTGTGGTGCCCCACGAGACCGAGGCCCAGCTCCTGCGGGACAGTGGGCTCGCCGACGCCGTCGTGGTCGCCGACGCGCGCGACCCGATCGCCCTGCGCGACGCGGTCACCGCTGCCGGGGGACCGGCCGACGTGACCGTCGTCTGTGTCGACGTGCCCGGCTGCGAGGGCGGCGCGATCCTGGCCACCGCCGAGCGCGGCACGGTCATCTTCTTCTCCATGGCCACGTCGTTCCCGGCGGCTGCGCTCGGCGCCGAGGGGCTGGCGGCCGACGTGACCATGCTCGTCGGGAACGGCTACACGCCCGGCCACGCGGCGTACGCCCTGGAGCTGCTGCGCGACAACGCCGGCGTGCGCAGCCTGTTCGAACGGAGGCTCTGATGGCCCGCGGCAAGCTCGACCTCGACCCGGTCACCGTCCGGAAGGCGCGTTCCCTGGCCCGCACGGTCGGCCGCCCGATCGTCAAGATCGCCCAGCAGCACACCACCGTCTCCGTCGAGCGCGCCACGCTGCGCCTGGCCGGCCTCGAGGGCGCAGACGCAGAGGGCACACCCTGGGTGAACCGTCTGGCCGACTGTGTCCGCGCCGACGTGGGGCTCGAGCACGGCGTCGCGCTGCCGGTCTGGGACGCCGTACGCCGTGGCGAAGGCGCCGATCTCCGTGAGCTCGCGGAGAAGGCGTCGGCCGGTTCGGTCCGGTTCCGGATTCCCGAGGGCCAGGACGCCACCCGTGCCGCCAACGCGGCGCGGCGCCAGGTGGGTGCCGGCATCAAGCGGATCGACCAGCGCCGCAGGGAGCGCGAGCGGATGATCGCCCGGATCGGCGACGCCCCAGCGAAGCCCTGGATCTACCTCATCGTCGCGACGGGCGACATCTACGAGGACATCCCCCAGGCCCAGGCGGCCGCGCGCGAGGGGGCCGACGTGATCGCGGTGATCAGGTCGACCGGGCAGAGCCTGCTCGACTTCGTGCCCGAGGGCGCGACCCGCGAGGGGTTCGCCGGCACCTACGCCACCCAGGAGAACTTCCGGCTGATGCGGGCCGCCCTCGACGAGACCTCGAAGGAGCTCGGCCGCTACGTGCGGCTCACCAACTACGCCAGCGGCCTCTGCATGCCCGAGATCGCCGCGCTGGCGGGTCTCGAGCGCCTCGACATGATGCTCAACGACTCGATGTACGGGATCCTCTTCCGCGACATCAACCCGATCCGCACCTTCGTCGACCAGCGCTTCAGCCGCCAGGTGCACGCGCGGGCCGGGATCATCATCAACACCGGCGAGGACAACTACCTCACCACCGCCGACGCCGTCGAGGCCGCCCACACCGTCACCACCAGCCAGCTGCTCAACGAGTACTTCGCCAAGGAGGCCGGCCTCGAGGACTGGCAGCTCGGGCTGGGCCACGCCTTCGAGATCGACCCCGACATCCCCGACTCGTTCCGGCTCGAGCTGGCGCACGCGATGCTCGCCCGCGACCTGTTCCCCCAGGCTCCACTCAAGTGGATGCCGCCCACCCG
>JAWWPM010000461.1:0-3415 GCA_033854915.1 Nocardioidaceae bacterium | reverse complement strand
AGACCGTGCGTCGCCGGCACACGGCCGAGACCTTCCTCTTCGAGTGCCGCGACTACGGCACGGAGGGTCCGCTGGAGGGTCTCTGGCTGGCTCGGCTGGACGGCCGGCTGGTCGGCTATGCCGGGCTCACCCTCAACGCGTTCGAGAACCTCGACGGCGCGAAGATCCTCGGCGCCGTCCATCCCGACCACCAGCGACGCGGAGTCGGCCGAATGCTGATGGCGGCAGCCGAGGCCGGCACCGACCGGCCGAGGCTGCGCGCGCCCGCCTGGGCCGGGACCGCGGGCGAGCAGGCGATGCCCCGGCTGGGCTACACCCGTCAGGGCTCTCATCAGGTACGACGTCTCTCACTGCGGGCGGCCCAGCCCGCCGAGCTCGTGGCCGGCGCCGACCGGGCTGCGGCGGCGTACGACCTGGAGCGCTTCGTCGGCGCGTGCCCCGACGCTCTGCTCGCCGAGATGCAGGTGCTCCGCGAGGCGATCAACGACGCCCCGGAGGATGGCGACTTCGAGGCCTACCCGCCCGAGCGGATCCGCAGCACCGAGGCCTGGCTGGCCGGTCAGCAGCAGACGCCGTACACGATCGTGGCCCGGCACCGGGCCACCGGCGAGGCTGCGGGAATCACCATCACCTGCGTCCACGAGTTGCGACCGTCGATCGCGGCCCAGGAGGACACCTCGGTCGTCGCCGCCCACCGCGGCCATCGGCTCGGCCTGCGGATGAAGCTGGCGATGCTCGACTGGCTGCGTGACGAGCGGCCCGAGGTCGAGGTGGTCGACACCTGGAACGTGCCGGGAAACGCCCCGATGATCGCGATCAACGACGCCCTCGGCAGCACCGTCGTGGCCGAGACGATCGCGTTCCGCAAGGACCGCTCGGCCTAGACGGGCGCCAGCGCGGGCTCGTCGGCGACGGTCGTCGTGGGCACCCGCCGGATGCTGACCGACAGGAAGGCGGCGATGACGCACAGCCCGGCAGCGAGGTAGAACGCCAGGTCGTAGGAGCCGGTGCGGTCGCGGATCACGCCGGCGCCGTAGGCCGCGAACGCCGCTCCGACCTGGTGCGAGGCGAAGACCCAGGCGAAGACGATCGAGCCGTCGGCGGCACCGAAGCGGTCGCGGCACAGCATCACCGTCGGCGGCACCGTGGCCACCCAGTCGAGGCCGTAGAAGATGATGAACACCCAGGTCGACGGCGTCGTGTGCGGCGAGAGCAGTGACGGCAGCGCGAGCAGGCCGACCCCGCGAAGCACGTAGTAGGCGAGCAGCAGCATCCGCGGGTCGATCCGGTCGGTGAACCAGCCCGAGGCGATCGTCCCGGCGACGTCGAAGACGCCGACCACGGCGAGCAGACCCGCGGCGGTGGTCGGCGGCATCCCGTGGTCCATCGCGGCCGGGATGAAGTGGGTGGCGATCAGGCCGTTGGTGGTGGCCCCGCAGATCGCGAAGCCGCCGGCCAGCAGCCAGAACGTCGGCTCGTGGGCCGCCTTGCGCAGCACCAGGAGGGCGCGGCCGGCCGACGACCCGATGGGCTGGTGCGGCGGGGGGCCGGGGTCGGCGTCGGTCGCGCCGTACGCCCGAAGGCCGAGGTCGGCGGGGTGGTTGCGCATCAGGAACACCACGAGCGGTACGACGGCGAGCGCCGCGGCCGCGGTGGTCAGCGCCGCACTGCGCCAACCGTGGTGGGTCGCCAGCCAGGCGACCACGGGCAGGAAGACCAGCTGCCCGGTGGCGTTGCCGGCGGTGAGGACGCCGGCCACGAGGCCGCGCCGGGCGACGAACCAGCGGTTCACCACGGTCGCGATGAATGCCATCGACATCGAGCCCGCCCCGACACCGACGAGCACGCCCCAGCACAGCACCAGCTGCCAGGCGGCGGTCATGAACACCGTCAGCCCGCTGCCCAGTGCCACCATCACCAGCGCGAAGGTGACCACCGGCCGGATCCCGAAGCGGTCCATCAGCGCCGCCGCGAACGGCGAGATCAGGCCGAACAGCATCATGTTCACCGAGACCGCGAGCCCGATCGTGCCGTGCGACCAGCCGAACTCCATGTGCAGCGGGTCCATCAGCACGCCGGGCACGCTGCGGAACGCGGCCGAGCCGACGAGGGTCACGAAGGTGACGGGGGCGACCACCCACGCCCAGTGCAGGCCGGCGTCCTCCGGCCGGGCGCTTCGTGTCATGCCGACCATCCTCGCCGAGAGGCTCCGGCATCGACCAGTGGCAGAATTGCCATTATGTGCAAGGATCAGGCCATGCCGTCCGTCCGCCCGCACCGCGTCGTCGTACTCCTGCTCGAGCCGCTGATCGGCTACGACGCGGTGATCCCGGCGCAGCTGCTCGGCGAGGCGAAGGACGCCGCCGGTCACGCGTTGTACGACGTCACCATGGCCAGCCTCGACGGCGGGCCGGTGCTCACCTCCTCTGGCTACGCGATCATCCCTCAGCACGACGCCTCCGCCCTCCGCACCGCCGACACGGTGGTGGTGCCCGGCACCCAGGTGCCGGGACCCCGCACCGATGGCACGATCCCGGCAGACCTGGCCGGAGCGCTGGCCGGCATCCGGCCGGGCACGCGGCTGGTCTCGATCTGCACCGGCGCGTTCGTGCTGGCCTCCGCGGGCCTGCTCGACGACCGCCGGGCGACCACCCACTGGGAGTACGCCGACGACCTGGCCGCGCTCTACCCCGCCGTCCTGGTCGACGCCGAGGTGCTGTTCACCGACGACGGCGACGTGCTGACCAGCGCCGGCCTGAGCGCCGGTGTCGACCTGTGCCTGCACCTGCTCCGCAGCGACCACGGCAGCGAGGTCGCCAACCGGGTGGCCCGGCACTGCGTCGTACCTCCCTGGCGCGACGGCGGGCAGGCGCAGTACATCGAGCGCCACGTGCCCTCCCCCACCGGCGAGTCCACCGCCGCGGCCCGGGCCTGGGCGCTGGAGCACCTCGGCGCCGACGTGCCCGCGCTGGCCCGGCAGGCCGGGATGAGCCTGCGCACGTTCGCCCGGCGGTTCCGCGAGGAGACGGGCGTCTCCCCCGGCGCGTGGCTGATCCAGCAGCGGGTGCGGCACGCCCAGCACCTGCTCGAGGCCACCGACCTGCCGATCGACGACGTCGCCGACCACGCGGGTCTCGGCACCGCCGCCTCCCTGCGGGCACACCTGCGCAGCCACGCCGGGGTCTCGCCCAGCGCCTACCGGCGCACGTTCCGCGGGCTGCCGGCCCGGTCCAGCGCCTGACGGCACGGGGCTGCCACGACGTCATACGAACCGTGGCCTCTATGGCTCACTTCGTATGACGTCCGGACGGCACCTTGCCGCTGCGATGACCAGCCTTCGGTGGCTACTGCCCGAGCAGCACCCCGACGAACAGCGCACCCAGAGCGCACAGCCCGGTCAGCGCGCCGAACACCG
>JAWWPM010000460.1:0-3674 GCA_033854915.1 Nocardioidaceae bacterium | reverse complement strand
GTCGCGACCCAGCGGGGCACGCGCCTCGCGCCGTCCCTCGGCATGTCCGACGCGACGTACGCCAAGGTGATGACCGCCAACCTGCGGCTGCTCAAGAAGCTGGGCCGGGCATGACGACGGCCCCGGCGAGCTCTGCCGACTTCGACTACGACGTCCTCGTCGTCGGCTCCGGCTTCGGCGGGTCCGTGACTGCCCTGCGGCTGACCGAGAAGGGCTACAAGGTCGGCGTGATCGAGGCCGGTGCCCGCTTCGCGGACAGCGACTTCGCCGAGACCTCCTGGGACGTGAAGCGTTACCTGTTCCGGCCCGAGGTCGGCTGCTACGGCATCCAGCGCATCGACGCGCTCAAGGACTGCGTGATCGTGTCCGGCGCGGGCGTCGGCGGCGGCTCCCTGGTCTACGCCAACACGCTCTACGAGCCCCTCCCGGCCTTCTTCACCGACCACCAGTGGAGCCACATCACCGACTGGAAGTCCGAGCTCGCGCCCTACTACGACCAGGCCAAGCGGATGCTCGGTGTCGTGGAGAACCCGCTCTACACCCCGGCCGACGAGGTGATGGAGAAGGTCGCGACCGAGATGGGCGTGGCCGACACGTTCCACCCGACGCCGGTCGGCGTGTTCTTCGGCGGCCCGGCCGACGACCAGGGCACCGAGGTCGCCGACCCCTACTTCGGCGGCGCCGGACCCACACGTACGACGTGCATCGGCTGCGGCGAGTGCATGAGCGGCTGCCGGCACAACGCCAAGAACACCCTGGTCAAGAACTACCTCTACCTCGCCGAGCAGAACGGCGCCCGCGTGCTGCCGCTGACCACGGTCACCCGGGTCGCCCCCCGAGGCGAGTCGCCCGGCGGTGGCTACGACGTACACGTGAAGTTCACCAAGGCCAAGACCGGCCGCCGGTCCGCCCGTCGGGTGCTGACCGCCGAGCAGGTCGTGTTCGCCGCCTCGTCGCTGGGCACCCAGCGCCTGCTCCACCAGATGCGCGACGAGGGCCACCTGCCGCGGCTGTCGGAGCGCCTCGGCTACCTGTCGCGGACCAACTCCGAGTCCATCGTGGGCGCGATCGCCCCCGACACCTCGGTCGACTACACCCAGGGCGTGGCGATCACGTCGAGCTTCCACCCCGACGAGAACACCCACATCGAGCCGTGCCGCTACGGCAAGGGCAGCAACTTCATGTCGCTGATGCAGACGGTGCTGACCGACGGCGACGGGCCCGAACCCCGCTGGCGCACCTGGGCCCGCGAGATCTGGGCCCAGCGCAAGAACGTCCGCGACCTCTACGACCTCAAGCACTGGTCCGAGCGCACCGTGATCGCCCTGGTCATGCAGAGCGTCGACAACTCGATCACCACCTACACCAAGCCGATCCCGGGCACGAAGAAGCGCTTCCTGACCAGCAAGCAGGGCCACGGCGTGCCCAACCCGACCTGGATCCCGGCCGGCAACCACGCCGTGCGGCTGATGGCCAAGGTGATGGGTGGCCTGCCTGGCGGCTCGATCGGCGAGCCGTTCAACCGGCCGCTCACGGCCCACTTCCTGGGCGGCTGCGCGATCGGCGACTCCCCGGAGTCGGGCGTGATCGACGCCTACCAGCGCGTCTACGGCCACCCGGGCCTGCACATCGCGGACGGCTCGGCGATCTCGGCCAACCTCGGGGTGAATCCGTCGCTGACGATCACCGCCCAGGCCGAGCGGGCCATGTCGCTGTGGCCCAACAAGGGCGAAGCCGATCCGCGCCCGCCGTTGGGTACGACGTACCAGCGCGTGCAGCCGGTGGTGCCGGCCACACCGGTGGTGCCCGAGTCCGCACCCGGAGCGCTGCGGCTGCCGATCGTCTCGGTCAGCTAGGCGTCCCGGGCTGACCGGTCAGGTCGTCCGCGGTCATCCCGTGCGGGTGCCCGGCCGGCCACTGGACCAGCTCGATGCGGTAGCCGTCGGGGTCGACCACCCAGGCCGTCCAGAACTCGTCCGAACCATCGGGTGAGGTCGGCGGCTCGGTGTCGATGCCTCGACCGGCGAGGGTGGCCCTCGTCGCCTGCAGCGACTCGACCTGGATGACGAGGTGGCTGAAACCGGACGGCGCGACCTGCCCGCGATCGGGGTCGTGGACCAGCTCGATGGCCACGAACTCGTCATCGGGGAGCTTCAGCATGGTCAGGCGCCCGAGCCCGGTCTCGGGGACGCCGCCCAGCACGTCGTACCCGAGCGCCGTGTAGAACCCCAGCGAACGCTCGAGGTCCGTCACCCGCAGCCCGAGGTGCAGGGTCCTCACGGCCGCGCCGATGCGTCGCGGAGCTGCTCGAGGAGCCCCAGGTCGTCGCGACAGGCCCAGTGCTCGACGATCATCCCGTCCGCGACCCGCCAGATGTGGATGAACGTCCACGTGACCGGGCGTCCGGAGACCGGTGCGTCGGCGAGCAGCGGCATCGTGGAGGCGCGGTGGGTGCCGTGCAGGGTGAGGTGCTGCACGACGAGGTCGCCGTCACTGAGCAGGTGGTGCTGGTCGAGGGTGACCGGTCCGAGGTCGTCGTCGATGGTGCGCAGGATGAGGTCGAGGCCGTCGCGCCCCTGCGGCCCGGCGGCGTGGTTGACCAGGTCGTCGGCGACCAGGTCGAGTGCGGTCGGGTCGCCCGCCTGCTGACGTCGGAACATCTCCTCGACCACGGCCTTGGCGCCGGGCCCGCTCATGCCAGCCTCCGATAGATCGAGATGACCGTCCCGTCGGGGTACGACGTGGCCTCGACGAGGTCGAGACGGCGCTCCACCGTCAGGTTCTTGAACATCGGCTCACCGCTCCCGAGCGCCACCGGCCGGGTGACCAGCCGGTACTCGTCGACGAGGTCGGCGCGGGTGAGGGCCTGGGCGAGCGTGTAGCCGCCGTAGGTGATGACGTCGCCACCCGGCTGGTCCCGGAGCCTGGCCACCTCGTCGGCCAGGTTGCCGCTCGCGATCGTCGTGGTCGGCCAGTCGGCCCGGGTGAGGGTCCTGGAGAAGACCACCTTCGGGATCTGGTTCATCGGCGCGGCGTAGTCGCCCGTCGCCGTCGGCCAGAAGCCGGCCATCTCCTCATAGGTCACCCGGCCCATGGCGTGGGCGCCGGCCCGGGTGACCCAGTCCAGCTTCCGGGCCACGACGTCGCGGTGCTCCGGTTCGCCGCCGCCGATGTCGCTCCCGGGGCCGCCCGAGACGTAACCGTCGAGGGAGATGCCCATCTGGAGCACGAGGTCTCTCATGAGGCCGGGCCTTCCTCGAGCGCGGCCTCGAGCGCGGCCTCGAGATCGATCTCGACGTCGACCAGGTCGCCGATGACGACCTTGCCGCCCTCGGCCGCTGCCCCGACCCCGAAGTCGGAGCGCCGCAGTCGGACGCGACCGGAGAAGCCGATCCGCGCCTCACCCTGGAGGCCGGTCTCGTCGAGCCCGAGGAACTCGGCGTCCAGGCTGACCTCGCGGGTGACCTCGCGGATGGTCAGCTCGCCGACCACCCTCAGCTTGCCGGCACTGCCGGTGACGGCGGTGCTCGTGAACGCCAGCGTCGGGTAGGTCTCGGCGTCGAAGAACCGCTCCGACCGCAGATCGTCGTCCCGCATCGCCGTGCCGGTGTCCACGGACGCCGCCGCGACCGACGCCGTCGCCGAACACCGGTCCAGCGACGGCCCCACCTCGA
>JAWWPM010000459.1:0-5762 GCA_033854915.1 Nocardioidaceae bacterium | reverse complement strand
CCAGGCCACGCACGAGGTGCCGCACCTCGTGGTCGACACCGGAGGCCGCCAGCTTGGCCTCGAGCGCAGTGAGGTCGTGCTCGGTGCGCAGCGACGCGTCGTCGTCGTACTCACGACCCCCGCGCTGGGAGTTCACCACGATCAGGCTGACCCCACGGAGCTTCGCCTCGGCGATGCCCTGCTCGACGGCCGCCTCACCCTCGGGCTTGGCCACGTATCCCACGACCACGGCTCCCATGGGGTCTCCCTTGCTCGAACCTCGCTGCAGCCACCACGCCTCCGAGCTGGTGCCCGTCGGCTGTACGCGGGCAACTTATCCCAACGCGCACGTCCATGGCTCGGGGCGCTGCCCTGTGGAGACCGCGCACACGACGCGGCGGCACGCGGCAGGCTGGCGTCGTGCCGGTGCTGGTCGAGCCCCTCCCCCGCCGGACGGCGCGCCTCCTGCGGCGAGCCGTCCTGGACCTGGCCCACTCCGAGCACCGGGTGCACGTCCCGCCGGTGCTGCACACCGGGGTGCCGGGCGGACCGGTCACCTCGGTGGCCGACGACCGCTCGTGGGACCACAGCCTGCGCACCGACATCGTCGCGACCGTGCTGGCCACGAGCGCCGAACCGGCGGCGCTCACCTGGCTGACCCGGGGCGGGCCCGGCTCGTGGCAGGACGTCGACGCGGCGTGGCTCGGCCCGGTGCTCGCGGCGTACGCCGAGCAGCAGCGCGACGCGACCTTCGTGGTGGTCACCCGGCACGGCTGGACCGACCCACGCTCGGGTGTCGGCCGGACGTGGAAACGGATCCGCCAGCGGTGAGGGTCGACGCTCAATCCCAGGTGTGGACCGGCTCGTTGCTGTGCATCCGCTCGCGGTACTCCAGGAGGGTCGCCCGCAGCGCGTTGTAGCGGTCGCTGCCCTTCCAGGCGTGCATCCGGTCGACGAACCAGCTCGCGCCGTTGACGCCCTTCACGCAGCGCTGCTCGATGATCCCCAGCAGCCGGTCACTCTCCGCGGCCGGCACGCCCCACGAGGCCAGCCCCTCATGGGCCATCGGCAGCAGGCGGCGCAGCACCAGCTCGGTCGCCTTGACCTCGCCGAGCGCGGGCCAGTAGACGGTGGCGTCGATGCCGTCCTCGGCCGCGGTCTCGAAGTTCTCCTCCGCGGCCTGGAACGACATCTGCGACCACAGCGGCCGGTCGCTCTCGGCCAGGTGGCGGACCAGACCGAAGTAGAAGGCGGCGTTGGCCACCAGGTCGGCGACCGTCGGGCCGGCCGGCAGCACGCGGTTCTCCACCCGGAGGTGGGGGGTGCCGTCGTTGATGTCGTAGACCGGACGGTTCCAGCGGTAGATCGTGCCGGTGTGCAGCCGCAGCTCGCTGAGCTGCGGAGCGTCTCCCGCTTCGAGCACGGCGACCGGGTCCTCGTCGGCGGTGATCGGCAG
Organism: Nocardioidaceae bacterium; assembly: GCA_033854915.1. Lineage (GTDB taxonomy): Bacteria > Actinomycetota > Actinomycetes > Propionibacteriales > Nocardioidaceae > Nocardioides. The sequence continues at coordinate 4,327 of JAWWPM010000459.1, read as the reverse complement.
GAGCGCCGGGAAATAGCGGACGTTCTCCTCGAAGAGGTCGAAGACCGAGTTGATCCAGCGCTCACCGAACCACACCCGCGGCCGCACCCCCTGCGCCTTCAGCTCCTCGCTGCGGGTGTCGGCTGCCTGTTCGAACAGCGGGATCCGGGTCTCGCGCCACAGCTCCTTGCCCAGGCAGTACGGCGAGTTGGCGCCGACCGCGATCTGCACGGCCGAGATCGCCTGGGAGGCGTTCCAGTACGCCGCGAACTGCTCCGGGGAGGTCTGCACGTGGAACTGGGTGCTGGTGCACGCAGCCTCGGGCAGGATCGAGTCCGCGGTGGTGATCAGCCGCTCCGGGCCGGTGATGTCGATCCGGATGTCCTCCCCGCGCGCGTGCAGGATCTGCTCGCTGAGCAGCCGGTACCGCGGGTTGGCACTCATCATCTGCGGCTCGAAGTGGCTGGGCGCCAGCGTCGGGAGCACCCCGATCATCACCTGGTGGGCGCCGACCTCGGCCGCCTTGGCCTCGGCGTCGTTCAGCGAACGCCGCAGGTTGGCCTCGAAGGTGCCGAGCCCGCCCTCACGCAGCCATGCGGGTGGGACGTTGATCTCGATGTTGAACTGCCCGAGCTCGGTCTGGAAGGACGGGTCGGCGATCGCGGCCAGCACCTCGGCGTTCTTCAGCGCCGGGTCGCCGGCCTCGTCCACCAGGTTGAGCTCCACCTCCAGCCCGGTCATGGGGTCGTCGGTGTGGAACTGGTCTTCACTGAGCATCCGCTCGAACACGTCGAGGCAGCGATGCACCTTCTCGCGGTAGCGGGTGCGGTCTGCCCGGGAGAACTCCTGGGCGTCGACGTCTTCTCCCATGAGCGAACCCTAGGCCAGATCGGGCCGGCTCAGCCGGTCTCGCACTCCGGGATGGACAGCCCGGCTGCCTCGCCCGCCGCGTCGCCCCAGGCCGAGGGCGGCACCGCTCGGGTCAGGCACTCGGCCAGACCCCGCCCCAACGTGTGGTCGGGCGTGACCTCGAAGCAGCGGTCGAGGGCACACCACGCCAGCGCGCCGTGACCTGACTGCCAGGCCGCGAACGCGGTGAGCACCGCGGCGACCGGCACCTGCTCGGTCGGGGCTCGGCGGAGCAACCCCGACCAGATGCGGAGGTGCTCGCGCGCGCTCTCGCGGGTCACCGCGAAGAGTGCGGCGTCGCGGGCATCGACGCGCGCCACGGCCCGCAGCACCCGCGCAGCCTCGTCGTCGTCGACATCGGCACCGGTCTCCGCCCAGCGTCCCAGTGCCTCGGTGACCCAGGTGACCTCGGCGACACCGGCCGGGCCCAGGCGCTGAAGGCGGGCGCGCACCCGCTCCTGCGCGGCGACATCGGGCACGAGGGTGCCGCGCAGGTCGTCGCGCGACGCGTGGGTGACCTGCCCGTCGAAGACGGCCTGGACCGCGAAGGGGTGGCTGGTGTCGTCGTAGGGCCGGCCGGACCGCTCCCGCTCCCCCGGCTCGCTGCTCGTCTCGCTGGGCACCCGCCACCACCGACCCTCGTGGGCGCGGAGCACGTCGATCACACCGATCTCGACGGCCTCCAGGTCGGCCCGGAGCCGGACTCCCACCCGGCCCGCCAGGGCGGCGTCGGCGGAGTAGAGGACGAGGGCCACCCGCCCCACGGCGTGGACCAGGCACGGGTCCCGCAACGCCGCGCTCAGCACCGGGAGGTCGTCCTCGAGGTCGTCGCGCGGCGGCAGGTCCACCCGCGCGTGGAAGGTGCGCCGGGCATCGAACGTGAGCATCACGACGGACTCGCTCGGTCGGAAGCCGAGGACGACAGGGACGGCGGCGAGGAGGTCTTCGGGGCCGCGGGCGGTCAGGGTCATGGTCATACAGCCACGGTGCACCGGGCGCCGGAGCATCCGTCGACTCGCCGGCGCGGCTGTGGGTCAGTGGGTCACCGACGACGCCTGTGGACGCTGAGCGGGCCGCCAGGGCCCGCGGCGCGCCCTCCGTCGGCACTGCCCGTCGGCGCTCGGGGATAGGTTGCGCACATGCGTCCGGTGGCCTCGGTCCTGCACCTCGACCTGGATGCGTTCTTCGCCTCCGTCGAGCAGCGCGACAAGCCGTCGCTACGTGGCCGACCCGTGGTCGTCGGTGGGGTCGGCGGCCGTGGCGTGGTCGCCACCGCGTCGTACGAAGCCCGCAAGTACGGCGTGCGCTCTGCCATGTCGACCCGCGAGGCCCGGTCGCGCTGCCCGCACGCGGCGTTCCTCAATCCGAGGTTCCCGGCCTACCGCGAGACCAGCCAGGCCGTGATGGCGGTGCTGCGCTCGGTCTCTCCCCTGGTCGAGCCGCTCTCGGTGGACGAGGCGTTCGTTGACCTGGCGACCTCGACGCTCACGTCGTACGACGAGACCTCGCTGCGCGACTTCGCCGAGGGCCTGCGCGAGCAGGTGCGTGCGGTGACCGGAGGGCTGACCGCGTCGGTGGGGATCGGCACCTCGAAGTTCATCGCCAAGGTCGCCAGCGACCTCGACAAGCCCGACGGGCTGGTCATCGTCTCCGCCGGCTCCGAGCGCGACCTGCTCCGGCCGATGCACGTGACCGTCATCCCCGGCGTCGGCCCGGCGACCGCCGAGCGGCTCCGGCGCGCCGGCATCACGACCGTGGCCGACCTCGAGGACGTCAGCGAGGAGGAGCTGGTCCGGCTGCTCGGCAAGGCCCAGGGACACAGCCTCCATCACCTGGCCCGGGCCGACGACGATCGGGCCGTCGTCCCCGAGCGCGAGACGAAGTCCGTCAGCGTCGAGGGCACCTACGACAGCGACCTCACCGACCCGAGGCTGATGGCGGGGCTGGTCACCCGCCAGGCCACCAACGTGGCCGAGCGCCTCCGCAAGAACGGCCTCTCCGGGCGCACCATCACCCTCAAGGTGCGGCTGCACGACTTCACCACGCTCTCGCGCTCGACGACGCTGACCGCACCCACCGACGCAGGCCCCACGATCGCCCGGCTCGCGCGCGGCCTGCTCGGTGAGCTCGACACCACCGGCGGCGTCCGCCTGCTGGGCGTCGGGGTGTCCGGGCTGGCCGACTGGATCCAGGACGACCTCTTCGGCGTCGAGGACGACGACGTGGGGGCCGACGACGGCGCGGTCGACGTCCTGCCCGAGGCACCGGAGGTCCGCACCTGGTGGCCGGGGATGGACGTGGTGCACGACGACCTCGGGCGCGGCTGGGTCTGGGGCTCGGGGCGCGGCATCGTCACCGTCCGGTTCGAGACGGCCGAGACCCCGCCCGGCCCGGTGCGCAGCCTCAAGGTCGACGACCCCGCACTCAGCCCGTGGCTCGACCTGGGGCTGCGTGAGTGAACCGCACCGTCTCGCCCGGCCTCAGCTGCGCGCACTGCCACAGATCCTCCTCCTCGACCACAGCGACCACCGGATAGCCACCGGTGGTGGGGTGGTCGGCGAGGAACACCACCGGCCGGCCGTTCGGCGGCACCTGCACCGCGCCCAGCACCATCCCCTCGCTGGGCAGCTCGCCCCCATCACCGATCTCGCCCGCCAGCGGGAGCGGGGCACCGTCGAGACGTAACCCGATCCGGTCGGAGTCCGGCGAGACGGCGTACGACGTGGCAACCAGCAGGGCGAGCACGTCACCGGCGATCTGTCCGGCCCGCGGGCCAGGCAGGAGCCGCAACGGCCCGGCGGTCGGGGGCCGCGGTGTGTCGAGCGCGGCAGGCGGACCCACCGCGACGCCGACCTGGATCACGTCGCCGACCGAGACCGGTGGCGGCCCGACCCCGGCCAGCGTGTCGGTCGAGCGCGAGCCGAGCACCGGCTCGACCGCGATCCCGCCGGAGACAGCGAGGTAGGAGCGGAGGCCCTCGCGCGGCGTACCCAGGGCCAGCACGCTGCCCGCGGGGCACCACACGGCGGCGCCGAACGCCTGCGGCCGGTCGTCGAGACGCACCTCGCAGACGGCGCCGGTCACCGCGACCCAGGCCCCACCGTCGGTGCTAACCGCCAGCCCGCCGAGCAGCACCTCCAGGCAGGCCGCGTCACCGGTGTTGCCCACGAGCCGGTTGGCCAGGCCTGCGGCGGGACCGTCCAGCGCCCCCGAGCGCGGGACCCCGAGGTGCGCCCAGCCGGTGCGGCCGAGGTCCTCGACCAGCACCGACGCCCCGACCGCCCGCACCGTCAGGCTCATGGGCTCACGAACCTGACCCGGGTGCCCGGAGCGAGCAGGGCCGGGTCAGCGCGGTCGGGATCCCACAGTGGTGCGTCGGTGTGGCCGATGAGCTGCCAGCCTCCCGGGGACTGCCGGGGGTAGACGCCGCACCACGTCC
>JAWWPM010000458.1:0-3596 GCA_033854915.1 Nocardioidaceae bacterium | reverse complement strand
GCGCCGAGTAGACGCCGAACTGTGCTCCCAGCGAGTGTCCGACGATGTCGGCCCGATCGGCCCTCAGGCAGTCGAGCACGGAGCGGACCACACCGACCGTGTGCTCCCGGATGCCCGGCTCGAGGTCCACCCGCACCGGGCCCGACAACCCGTGCCCCGGCCAGTCCACGGCCACCACGTGTCGGCCGCCGAGGTGCGGGACCAGGGAAGCGAACAGCACCGTCGGCGACGCGATCCCGTGCAGGAGCACCACGGGAGGCGCCGCACTGGGCTCGCCGAACTCCGTGATCCGCACGTCCAGGCGCTGACGCCCGTCATGGAGGCGGAGAATCCGCTCGCGCGGGTTGAGCCCGCGCTCGCGGTAGGCGGCCCACTCGGCGTCGCGGATCCGCTCGTCGAGGCCGTGGCGTCGGGGGGTCAGGGCGCGCCTACCTTGCTGTCCAGCCACTCGATCATCGCTCCCACGACCTCGTCGCGGTTGGTCTCGTTGAAGACCTCGTGCCTGGCGTCGGGGTAGCTGACGAGGGTGACGTCCTGCAGGCCGGCGGCCTCGTACCGCCGGACCAGCTCGTTGACCAGCGCCATGCCGCCGTTGACCGGGTCCATGGTGCCCACCACGACGTAGACCGGCAGGTCCTTGCGCATCCCGGCGACCCGGTCGGGGTCGGCCAGCTGCCGTGCGGCCACGAACATCGCCTTGCCGCCGGGGATGTCGAGGCCGAAGCCGCACAGCGGGTCGGCGATGTAAGCGTCCACCTGTGCCTCGTCCCGGCTGAGCCAGTCGAAGTCGGTGCGCTGAGGCTGGAACGGTGCGTTGAACATGGACAGGTCCATCGCCGCGTCGAGGTCCATCGCCGGCTCGAGCAGGTCGATCACTGCCGTTCCGGAGAGCACGACCGCGGAGACGTCACCGCTGTGGTCGAGCAGGTACTGCTGGGCGGCGAACGAGCCGAGACTGTGTGCGACCAGTGCCAACGGCAGCCCCGGGTGGGCCTCCACGGCGACGGCGCTCATCCGGCCGATGTCGGCGACCAGCTCGCCCCAGCCGTCCTCGCCGAGCACGCCGTACTCCTCCGGGGAGGTGGCCGTGTTGCCATGCCCCCGGTGGTCCTCGGCGTAGACGACGTAGCCGTCGCGGGTGAGCGCCTCGGCGAGCGGCGCGTAGCGCTGGGCGTACTCGCCGACGCCGTGGGCCAGCTGCGCGATGGCGTGCGGCTCGCCTTCGGGGTCCCAGCGGTACGCCGCGACGGTGACGCCGCCGCGGCTCTCGAAGTCGACGCGGGTGGGTTCGGTCATGGTGTCTCCTTGGTGTTCCTCATCGGCCCGAGAAGTGGGGGCGTTCCCCGGCCAGCGCGGCGGTGATGCCGCCCCAGCCGTCGTCGGTGCGGGTGGCGCGCGCCAGGGCGAGCGCCTCGGCGTCCAGCTGGGCCTCGAGGGTTCGGTCGGCGGCCTCCAGCAGCAGCCGGCGCACCTCGCCGTACGCCGCAGTGGGCCCGGCCGCCAGCTCGCGGGCGAGGTCGAGGGCCCGGTCGTCGAGCTCGTCGTCCGGCACGATCTCGGTGGCCAGGCCGAGGCGCACCGCTTCGTCAGCGGACCACGTGCGGTTGCGCAGGAAGTAGTCGGCGGCGGCCCGCGAACCTACCCGCCGCGGCAGGTAGTAGGAGAGCCCGGCGTCGACGGTCATCCCGATGGCCGGGTAGCCGGCGAGGAAGCGGACGCGCTCGGTCACCAGGCAGAAGTCGGCCGCAGCCGGCAGTGCCACCCCGGCGCCGATGGCACCGCCGCGCATCGCCACGACCACAGGTGCGTCCATCCTGGCCAGCAGGGCGATCCCTGCGTGCAGCGAGCGCGTCGCCCGCTCCACGAACGCGGGCCCGCCCTCGCGACTCTCGCCCAGCTTGGCGAGGTCGCCACCGGTGCTGAACCACTTCCCGGTCGAGGTGACCAGGAGGCAGCGGACGGCCTCGTCCTCGTCGCACCTCGTGGCCAGCGCCAGGATCGCGTCGCACAGTGCCAGGTCGAACGCGTTGCCGCGCTCGGGGCGGCTCAGGGTCGCGTGGGCGACACCGTCGTCGACGGTCAGGGCAAGCGCGTCGTCGGTCACGAGACGTACTGCGCCTTGACCTTGCGCTTCTGCAGCTTGCCCGTCGCCGTGCGCGGGAGCGAGTCCACGAAGTCGACGGTGCGCGGCGCCTTGAAGTGCGCGATCTTGCCGCGCACGTGCTCGATCAGCTCCTGCCCGAGCTCCGCGCTCGGGGGCACGCCCTCGGCGAGCTGGACGACCGCCTTGACCTGCTCACCCATCTCGTCGTCGGGGACCCCGATCACGGCGACGTCGAAGACCTTCGGGTGCATGGTCAGCGCGTTCTCGACCTCCTGCGGGTAGATGTTCACGCCACCGCTGATGATCATGAACGCGCTCCGGTCGGTCAGGAACAGGAAGCCGTCCTCGTCGACGTGGCCGATGTCGCCCGTCGTCGCCCAGTTGTCGTGGTGGGGGTGCTGCGCCCGCCGCGTCTTCTCCGGGTCGTTGTGGTAGCTGAACGGCATCACGTCGCGCTCGAAGTAGACCAGGCCGTCCTCACCGGTCGGGAGCTCGGGTTGGTCGGCGTCCGCCTCGTCGCACACGTGCAGGATGCCGAGCCCCGCCCGGCCGACAGTGCCCGGCCGCTCCAGCCAGTCCTCGGGCCGGATCAGGGTCACGCCGGCGGCCTCGGTGGCGGCGTAGTACTCGTGCAGGATCGGCCCCCACCACTCGATCATCTGCTGCTTCACGTCGACCGGGCACGGAGCCGCTGCATGCACGGCGACCTTCATCGACGACACGTCGTACGACGAGCGCACGTCATCGGGCAGCTTGAGCATCCGGACGAACATCGTCGGCACCCACTGGCTGTGCGTCGCGCGGAACTTCTCGATGTTCGCCAGCGCCAGCTCGGGGTCGAAGCGCGGCATGATCACGACCGTCCCGCCGACCATGTGGATCAGGCCGCAGAACCGCAGCGGAGCCGCGTGGTAGAGCGGGGCGGGTGACAGGTAGACCGTGTCCTTGTCGAAGCCGTACATCGTCCCGAAGACCGCGAGCAACAAGTCGCCCGGCTCGGTGACCTCGCGCGCAGGGAGCGGCGCGCGGACGCCCTTCGGCATCCCCGTTGTGCCCGAGGAGTACTGCATGTCCAGGCCGACCGGCTGGTCCTCGAACGGCACGTCGGAGGCAGCCGCGAGCGCCGCGTCGAAGTCGTCAAAGCCGTCAACTTGTCCCCCGAACGCCAGCCGCAGCTCGATCTCCGGCGACTGCTCCGCGATCGCCCGAGCCTTCTCAGCCTGACCCGCGGAGACGATCAGCACACGGGCGCCGCAGTCGCGCAGGATGTAGACCTGCTCCTCGACGGAGAGGTGGAAGTTGAGGGCGGTGACGTAGAGCCCGCTGCGCAGGGCGGCCCAGTAGCACTCGTGGTAGCGCGGACTGTTCTCCGAGAGCAGCGCGAAGGAGTCGCCCGGCCGGAGCCCGTGGTCGTGCAGGACGTGCGCCAGCCGCACCGACCGCTCCTCGAGCTCGGCGTAGGTGACGGTCTCCCCCGTGTCGGCCATCACCA
>JAWWPM010000457.1:0-2576 GCA_033854915.1 Nocardioidaceae bacterium | reverse complement strand
GCCCCTGAGGCTGTCTGCCCGCCCGGCCGAGGCAATCACTCCCTCTGAACACAGACCCTGCCGACTGGACGGGTCTGTGTAGGTCCTGCATAGACCCACCCACGTGGACGGGTCTATGTACGGTCGACGAGCCGCCGTACGAACTTCTGCCCCGACCACGTCTCGTCGATCGCGGCGACCTTCACGTCCACCCAGCCGAGGAACAGCCCGGCCGCGCGAACGACGTTGTCGTCCAGGTCGGTGTCGATGCCGAGCCGCTTGGCCGCGGCCTGCTTGGTCCAGCAGACCCAGACGCTCCCGGCGGTCACCGTGTGCTCGAAGAGCGCCGGCAGCCGCGCCTCGAGGGTGGCCAGCCGGGTGTGGAAGGTCAGGGTCACGTCCAGGTCGTCGCGCAGCCGTCGTACGACGTGCGCGGTCGGCGGCAGGCCGAGGTCGAGGCCGTCGGGGAGCCGGTCGAGGAGCACGACGTGACCGTCCTTGACGCCGAGCTTGCGCGGGAGCGGCGTACCCGAGTAGCCGGCACCGCCCCCGTTGGTCGAGCCCGTGGGAGCCACGGCTCAGCGCGCCGCTCGGCGGCCGCCCGGTGCCCGCGGCGGGCTGGGCGCAGCGCCCCCACCGCGCAGACGCTGGACGAAGCGAGTGCCGAGCAGCATCCCCACGAAGAGGCAGGCGATCGCACCGATCGTGGCCATCGCCAGCATCCACCAGCCGGTCGCGTCCCCGTCGCGGGCCGCGGTGCCGAAGTCGATCGCGAGATAGACCAGGTAGCCCCACGCGACCACCGCGGCGGTGATCCCGAGCGCCAGCAGGAGCACCGACGAGCTCGACGTGGCGGCGCTGGGAGCGCCTCCGGCGACCGGATCGAGCCGGCTGGCGTCGATCCGGACCGGCTCGGTGGGTTGGTCCGACGACTGGGCAGCATGACGCGGGGCCGCATGCTTCCCGGAACGCTCCACGAGACCCATTGTGACCGATCCCCGGGCACCCCGACACGCCGATGCTCCAGAGCGGTTTCGCGGGCCCGTCAGGCCGCTGACCTGTGCGAATGCGCGGCCACCCGGCCGCTTGCGATTTCTCTGACCGATTCGCTTGCCAACCCCGGCCACCCCGACGTACGGTTACCACTACATCTAGTAGTTACACCGTTGTGGTTTTCCACATGTAGTCCACACCGACCAGGGGTCAGACCCACAGAAGTCGGTGAGTTCTCCACAGATTCGGTGCAGTTACTACACAGGAAGAAGGCTCGAAAACACCCCCCTCACGGGGGCATTCGGCGCGCCCGCACGACGTTGTACCTACAGCCGTCCACAGAGCTCGTTACCGACCAGAGGGGAGGACCGAGGATGCACTGCCCGTACTGCCGCCACACCGACACCAAGGTCCTCGACTCCCGCGTCTCCGACGACGGTACGGCGATCCGCCGCCGGCGCCGCTGCGAGGCCTGCGACAAGCGGTTCACCACCGTTGAGCTGATGCAGCTGACCGTGCTCAAGCGCTCCGGCGCGACCGAGCCGTTCAACCGCGAGAAGGCGATCTCCGGGGTGCGTAAGGCCAGCAAGGGCCGCCCGGTCTCCGAGGACGACCTGGCCTGCCTGGGGCAGACCGTCGAGGACGTCCTGCGCACCGAGGGTGCCGCCGAGATCCCGGCCCACGAGGTCGGCCTGGCCATCCTCGGCCCGCTCCGCGCCCTCGACCCGGTCGCCTACCTGCGGTTCGCCAGCGTCTACAAGGCGTTCAGCTCCGCCGACGACTTCGAGGACGAGATCGCGCTGCTCCGCATGGAGCAGGCGGCGGCGTCCTCCGAGTCCGCCCAGCCCGACGCCGTACCCACCGGATAACCCACAGACCACCCGGCGCGTAGTGGGGAAGCTGCGCGCCGGGTGCACCACCTCGACGGCCCAGTCGTTGTCACAGCCGTCACGAGCACGACCAGACCAGCCAGCGCGAAGAACACGAGGAGATTCCATGACCGAGACGGTGAACCCCACGAAGGGCTCGACGAAGGGCAACGGTGAGGGCAAGAAGCTCACCATCGAGCGTGTCTTCAGCACGCCCGGCGTGCACCCCTACGACGAGCTCACCTGGGAGCGCCGCGACGTCGTCCAGCAGAACTGGAAGACCGGCGAGACCGTCTTCGAGCAGCGCGGCGTGGAGTTCCCCGACTTCTGGAGCGTCAACGCCTCCACGATCGTGACCACGAAGTACTTCCGCGGCGCCGTCGGCACCGAGGTCCGCGAGTGGAGTCTCAAGCAGCTGATCGACCGGGTCGTGAAGACCTACACCAAGGCCGGCGCCGAGCACGGCTACTTCGCGACCCCGGCCGACGCGGAGACGTTCGAGCACGAGCTCACCTGGCTGCTGATCCACCAGTACTTCTCGTTCAACTCCCCGGTCTGGTTCAACGTCGGTACGCCGAGCCCGCAGCAGGTGAGCGCGTGCTTCATCCTGTCGGTCGACGACTCGATGGACTCGATCCTCAACTGGTACAAGGAGGAGGGGTTCATCTTCAAGGGCGGCTCCGGCGCCGGCCTCAACCTGTCCCGCATCCGCTCCTCCAAGGAGCTGCTGTCCAG
>JAWWPM010000456.1:0-11848 GCA_033854915.1 Nocardioidaceae bacterium | reverse complement strand
CCGACCTCGACGACCTGACCAACGGTCTGCACAACGGCCAGATGATCATCGTCGCGGCCCGGCCCGCGATGGGGAAGTCGACGCTGGCCCTCGACCTGTGCCGGGCGGCGTCCATCCACAACAACATGACCAGCTGCTTCTTCAGCCTGGAGATGACGCGCTCGGAGATCACGATGCGCCTGCTCTCGGCCGAGGCGAAGGTGCCGCTCAACCACATCCGCAACGGCCAGATGAACGACGACGACTGGCAGAAGCTGGCCCGCAAGATGGCCGAGGTCTCCAGCGCTCCGCTCTTCATCGACGACTCCCCCAACATGACGATGATGGAGATCCGGGCCAAGGCACGGCGGCTCAAGCAGCGCCACGACCTCCGGGTGATCGTGATCGACTACATGCAGCTGATGACGTCGGGCCGCAAGGTCGAGAGCCGCCAGCTCGAGGTCAGCGAGTTCTCCCGGCAGATCAAGCTGCTGGCCAAGGAGCTCGAGATCCCGATCATCGCCCTCTCCCAGCTCAACCGTGGCCCCGAGCAGCGCGGTGACAAGCGGCCGATGATGAGCGACCTGCGTGAGTCCGGCTCCCTGGAGCAGGACGCCGACATGGTGATCCTGCTGCACCGCGACGACGTCTACGAGAAGGAGTCGACTCGCCCCGGCGAGGCCGACCTGATCGTGGCCAAGCACCGCAACGGCCCCACCCGCGACATCACGGTCGCCTTCCAGGGTCACTACTCCCGGTTCGTCGACATGGCTCACTGAGCCGCCCCGCCGTCCGCGCCAACGAGGGCTGCTGCACGACCGGGCGTGATCGGACATGCTGACCGGGTGCGATTCACCGAGCATGAGCTGACCTCGGCGCTCACGGGCGCCGCGAAGGCGGTCCTGGCGGCCGGACGCAAGGGCGTGCGCCGCGGCCGTGGCGACATCGACGCGGTCTGGGAGGAGATGAGTCGTTACGAGCGGTTCCAGCTCCTCGACGGGATCGGCACGCAGGTCCTGCCGGTCCTGGTCGCCCTGCCCGACGTCACCGTGGCGCCGGGCGCGCGGGCGTCGTACACCGATCGGGAGGTGGGCGAGACCGTGGAGGCCACGCTGGGCGACGTCACCGGCAAGCTCCGGCGGGCGGTCATCGTCAAGACACGGACGGCGCTGGTGCAGTCGGCCCTCGAGCATCTCCCGCCGCGGCAGGATCCCGACGCCCTGACCGTCCCGGACCACCTCTGAGCGCGGCGCGGCGAGAGACCCGGTACAACGGACCCATGCCGAACGACGAGCTGAGCGCCGGGCGACTCCTGTGTGCCGACGTGCTCAGCGAGCCGGTCGAGCCGGACGGTGCGTCGGCTGCGCTGGCCACGGCCGCCGTGACCCTCTCGGAGGGCGCCGTCGAGATCGGGCTCTGGGAGGCCGGACCGGGGATCGACACCGACACCGAGGCCGACGAGGTGTTCCTGGTCCTGGCCGGCGCGGGGAGCGTCGCCTTCGAGGGCGGCAGCACGATCGCCGTGCGCCCCGGCGTGCTGGTGCGGCTGCATGCGGGCGACCGTACGACGTGGACGGTCACAGAGCGGCTGCGCAAGCTCTACCTGGCCTGACCCGCGGCGCCCTCGGGGCCGTCGTCAGCGGTACGGCGTGGACCGCACCAGCTGGAGCGCGCGGTCCTTGTTGAACGGCTGGCTGCCGACGTGGGTCAGCCAGGGCCGCCCGAACCACAGGTAGGCGTCCACGTGGCTCTGCGCCAGAGCTGCGGTGCTGCTCGAGAGCCCCCACTTCGGGTCGCCGACGTCGGACGTGGGCGGGATGCCGAGGGTCTCGCAGGTGACTGAGGCGGACGTGGTGGCCGACGGGCACACGACCGGGTTGACGGCGTCCGGTCCGGTGTAGCGGCCGTACTTGTAGGGGTGCCCGTTCGAGCTGGTGTTGATCACTGCGGTGCGGCCGGGGTAGCCCAGCCGGGTCAGCGAGTCCGCGATCGCGGTGGCGCGGTTCACCTCGTCGGTGACGGAGTCCTCGTGGGTGGTGTCGAGCGCGAAGCCGCGGGCGTACTGGATGCCGCCCCGTACGAGGATGTCGACGGCGGCGTCGACGCCACCGTTGGTGCCGAACATCGGCCAGTCCGCGGCGCCGGCCTCGATGTAGACGCTGGTGCGCGGCTGCGCCGACAGCACCCGGGCGGCGTACGCCACCAGCTGCGAGGGCACGGTCGAGCCGTGCGGCGCGCACAGCGCGAACGGCCCGTCGGGCTGGAGGACGATCGCCATCGGAGTGTTGCCGATGGCGCCGGCGACGCGGTCGACCCACGTCTTGTACGACGCCCGCTCGGCCCGGGTGGGCAGCCGCGAGCAGATCGCGTGCTCCCACGGCTCCATCCGGAAGATGCTCAGCTGGACCAGCGCGTTCGGGTCACCGTGCTGCGCGTTGGCGATGTAGCCCCGGACCTGCCCGGCGACCTGGTCGTCGGGGTTCCACGAGCCGAACCAGTGTGCGATCGGCTGGTGCGCGATGTAGCCGAGCAGCTCCTTCTGACGCCCGCTGGCTTGCACGTAGGGGTTCCAGGTCTGCTCCATCGGACCCTGGTAGACCCCCCACTGGTAGGTCCGGAACGGGTTGTTGCTGGTCCCGGCCCGGGCCGGCGCCGACTCCGAAGGCGTCGCAGACGAGTGGTGCGCGGACCGGCTCGGCGACGCGTCCGGGTGAGACGGCAGCAGCCCGGCCGCGAGGCTCAGGAGGAGGGCGGGCAGGAGGAACAGGTTCGCCACGGGGGGATCGCTTTCGGGGGGGAGCGCACGCCGGGCGTCGACGCGAACTGCCCCCAGCATGCCTCGTCAAGCGGGGCGACGGTCAAGTTTTCGCGGACTCGGCTCCCCTCCAGCGCTCGGGCCGCAGGCATCGCGATCCGTGCGGGGTCCTACGCTGCGAACCGATGACTTCGTTGGCCGAGCGGATGCGGGCCCGCTCGCATCCCACGCGCGAGACCGTGCTGATCGGGGCCGGCCTGCTGGTGATCTACGTCGTGTGGGGCTCGGTGTACGTCGCGATCCGCTACGTCGTCGCGGACGTGCCCGCGCTGCTCTCGATCGGTGTGCGCTACGTCGTGGCCGGGCTCTTCCTCACGTCGTACGTCGTGGCGCGGCGTGGGCGCGGCGTGCTCCGGGTGAGCCGGCGAGCGCTGCTCGGCTGCCTGCTGCTGGCGCTGCTGCTGCAGGTGCTCACCAACGGCACCACGACCTGGGCCGAGGGTGCCGGGGTGCAGGCCGGGCCGGCGTCGCTGCTCACCGCGCTGGCCCCGATCGGCATCGTCCTGCTGCGGCTGGGCACCGGCGACCGGCCTCGCTCGGTGACCTGGGCGGGAGTGCTGGTCGGGTTCGCCGGCCTGGCGGTGCTGCTGCTCGGTGGCCGGTCGGTGCCGGGATTCCCGCTCTGGCCGTCGTTGCTGATCATCGCCGCGGCCGGATGCTGGGCGGTCGGGTCGTTCCTCCAACCCCGGCTGGCGCTGCCGGCGGACACGTTCGTCACCGCGGCTCTCCAGCTGCTGATCGGTGGGGTGGTGCTGACCGTCGCGGGACTGGTCGGCGGAGAGCGCACGACCTTCGACTTCCCGGTCGCGACCTGGCTGGTGCTGGGCTACCTGACGCTGTCGTCGGTGGTGTCCTACACGACGTACGTCTGGCTGCTGGCCCACGCCCCGATCTCGCTGGTCTCGACACATGCGTACGTGAACCCGGTGGTGGCCGTGCTCCTGGGCTGGGTGTGGCTCGGTGAGCCGATCACCTGGCCGGTCCTGCTCGGTGGTGCGGTCGTGCTGGTGGCCGTGGGGCTGATCATGGCCGAGCGCCGCCGGTTGCCCGAGGAGCCGCCGGTCACGTGACCGGACGTCGGCGGCGACGGGCACCGGCGACCGTCAGCGGCCGTCCTGGCGCTGCTCGTCGAAGTACGGCGTGAGGCGCGCCATCGCGCGATGCGCCGCGACCGAGTCGTCCCAGATGTGGCGGATGGTGCCCCGCAACCGGCGGGGCTTCCTGGTGGTGGTGGTGGTGTTCATGTCTCCATGGTGGTCCTGAAAACCATGAAGCACAAGCGAAGATTACTTACGAAAGATGTAGCAATGCTATAGAGTCACGGCATGCTCGACATCCAACGCCTCCGCGTCTTCCGGGCCGTCGTGGCCAGCGGCTCGGTGCAGGCCGCCGCCGACCACCTCGGCTACACGCCGTCCGCCGTCAGCCAGAGCCTGACCACCCTCCAGCGTGAGACCGGGCTGGTCCTCTTCGAGAAGGCCGGCCGCGGGATCGCGGCCACACCGGCTGCCAAGGTGCTGGCCTCCGAGAGCGACGAGCTGATGGGCAGCCTGACCCGGCTCGGGAGCGTCGTCGATGACCTGAAGGGGGGTCGGTCAGGGAGCCTTGCGATCGGCACCTTCGAGTCCGCCGCGCAGTTCTGGCTGCCCCATGTCGCCAAAGGTCTGCAGCGCGACTTCCCCGACGTCGTCCTCGAGCTGAGCCTCGACGAGCTCCGTTCGGGGACCCAGGGGCCGCCGTCACGCCGCGACATCGACGTAGCCAACGAGGCCGCGGACACCCCCGGCGTCGAGCGGCCGGGCTACCGGCGCCGGGTTCTGACCGAGGAGAGCTACCGCATCGTGGCGCCGCGCGGGCACGACCTCCTCCGGGAGCACCCTGCGCAGGTGCCGATGGCGGCCCTCGACGGGCTGGCGATGATCGACAACGACTTCCACGACACCGGCTGCTCGGAGATCATCAACCAGGCCTGTCGTGCGGCGGGCTTCTCCCCGCGCTATGTCGCCCGGTCGGAGGATCACCACACCGCGCTGGCCTTCGTGGCCGGCCGGATCGGCGTGACCGTCCTGCCCGAGCTCGCGATCCCCGAGTCCATGGCCGGCGTCGACAGCCGCGAGCTCGTCGGCCCGACTCCACGCCGCCGCATCGTCGCCCACGTCCGTGACGCCGCCGCCTCCGCGCCCCAGGTCGTGCGGGCCATCGAGCTCCTCGAGGAGGCCGTCGCCGACACCGTGCGCCGCCGCGGCGGGCGCTGAGACCAAGCGCACGTCGTTCGCCGGTAAAGATTGGTGGGATCGGCCCCCGCGGCGCCGGTCGTGGGCAGACGATGTGGCCACATCACGACCGCTCACCCCCCGGAGCACTCATGAACAGCATCCCCCGGCTCGCGGCCGCCGCTGTCGCGACCTTCGCCCTGACCCTCGCACCGGCCGTCGCCGCCTCGGCTCAGCCCAGCCACGGCCCCGACGCCCGGGTCCTGAAGGCTCTCTCGCACCTCGACCGCCGGCTCGCCGGCGCGGTCAAGGACGCGCGGATGGCCCGGCTCACCGACACCGACGCTGCGGCGCTGCGTGCCAACGTGGCCACCGACGGGGCCACCCTCGACGCCGCCGCGGCCGCGCTGGCTGGCGACGGCACCGACGCGAACCTCGCCGCCGCCCGCGACCTCATCACGTCCTACCGGCCACAGGTCTACGTCGTCGCCACCAACATCGTGCGCCACGGCGAGAAGGTGCTGGCCCAGGTCGCCCAGCTCCAGTCCCTGGTCACGCCCGGCAGCACCGACGAGGCCGACCTGGCCACCGCGACCGCGCTGCTGGCCACGGTGCCGGCCAGCGGCTTCACCGCCACGACCGACGGCGCCACCCTGCGCGCCGCCCAGCACGTCGTCGTCCAGGCCCAGGGAGTCGCCAGCCGGGTCGCGGACGACGTCGCCGGAGGCTGAGCCGGACCTCGGCCTCCAGCACCGGGCCCGCCGCCCCATGGGGCGGACCCGGTGCGTACGACGGACGACGTCCGGCTCGCACCCCGTCACGAGCCGGACGTCGCCCCTTCAGCTCGCGAGCGCCAGCTCGTCCTGCTCGTCGGCGATCTGCACCGTGCGGTGCGCGGAGCGGAGGGCGCCGAACGCTGTGGCGCCGCCCGCGACCACCAGCACCGCCGCGAGCAGCAGACCCGCGTGGAAGCCGCTCAGGTAGGCGTCGACCGGGGTGTGCCCGGCGGCCAGGGCCGATCCCTGCCGGCTGGTCAGCGCCGCGCCGATCACGGTGATTCCCAGGAGGCCCGCCACCTCACGCGAGGCGTTGAAGACCGCCGAGGCGACCCCCGCCTGACCGGTCGGCATCACGCCGAGGACGGTGGCGGTCAGGGGGATGGTCAGGCCACCGCCCACCCCGATCACCGCGAAGCTCGGCATCAGTGACAGGAAGGACGCGTGGGCGCCGAGCAGGGCGGTCGAGCCGATGCCCAGGCCCATCGCCAGCATCCCGAATCCGGTCGACCGGTAGGCACCGAAGCGGGCCGCGACCCGGTCGGAGACGATCGCCGAGACCGCCATCAGCACCGCCATCGGGACGAACGCCGAGCCGGCCTTGGTCGGTGAGAAGCCCAGCACGTCCTGCAGGTAGATCGAGGTGAAGAAGTAGATCCCGAAGAGCCCGAACGCCCAGAGCATCAGGGCGATGATGCCGCCGCTGAACTCGCGACGCGCGAAGAGGCTGACGTCGACCATCGGCTGCGCCACCCTGCGCTCGACCGCGACGAACGCGATCGCGGTCAGGACCGCGAGGCCGAAGGCGCCGAGAATCCCGGCCGAGGTCCAGCCCCGGTCGTGGCCCTCGATCAGGGCCCAGGTGAGGGCGAAGAGGGAGGCCGTGGACAGGCCCAGGCCGGGCAGGTCGAGGGACCTCACCTCGGGCTCGCGGGACTCCGCGATCGACCAGGCGCCCAGGGCCATGGTGCCCACGCCGATCGGCACGTTGATCCAGAAGATCCACTCCCACGACACGTGCTGGGTGAGCAGGCCGCCGAGCACCGGGCCCACCGCCAGGGCCAGGGCCCCCACTCCGCCCCAGACACCGACGGCGGCGTTGCGCTCCCGCGGGTCGCTGAACGTTGCGCTGATGATGGCCAGCGTGGTCGGGGTGACCAGCGCCGCGCCGATGCCCTGCACGCCGCGGGCGGCGATCAGGGTCGCCGCGCCCCCGGCGAAGCCGGCAAAGAGCGACGACGCGGTGAACACCGTGAGCCCGATCAGGAAGAGGCGGCGTCGGCCGAAGGCATCGGCGAGGCGGCCTCCGGCGAGCAGCAGGCCGGCGAACGTGAGGATGTAGCCGCTGACCACCCACTCGATCCCGGCCGTGGACAGACCCAGCTCGCGCTGGATGTCGGGGATCGCCACGTTGACGATGTTGTTGTCGAGATAGGTCATGAAGGTGGCCAGGGCCACCGACACGAGGGTCCAACGGTTGCGGTTCATCTCATCTCCTGTACGTCGTACATGTATGACGTACAGGAAACGCTCTACAACGTATAGTTGTCAAGCCATATCGTGTATAGTTCTTGTTGTGACCCCCAGAAGTGCCACCGCGACTGCGGCCAAGAGCGACCTGAGCCGCGACAAGATCGTCGAGTGCGCGCTCAGCGTGATGGATGCCGAGGGGCCCGACGCGGTGACCATCCGGCGGATCGCCCAGGAGTTCGGGGTGACCCCGATGGCGCTGTACTGGCACGTCGCCAACAAGGACGAGCTGCTCGCCGCCATGGGTGACGCGCTGCTCGCCGAGGTGACCCCGCCTCCCGCCACGGGCTCGTGGTCGACCCAGCTGCGCGGGGTGGTGGAGGCGCTGATCACCGGGCTCTCCCGGCACCCGGCGGCTGCGGAGCTGGTCTTCCCGCGCATCCTGATCCACGAGTCCGGCCTGCGGCTCACGGAGTTCACCCTCACCCTGCTCGAGGACGCCGGCTTCACCCCGGAGCAGGCGGTCGACCTCGCCCGGATGGGACTGCAGACCGCGATGATGCTGGTCACGCAGCTGCCGGGCTCGGAGAGCCAGGCGGCCCTGGCCGAGCGCGACGCCCTGCTGGCCGAGAAGCGCGCCCACATCGAGCGGCTCCCCGCCGACCTCTATCCCCACCTGCGGTCCGCGGCGGTCACGCTCACCGACTGCGACGACGTACCCGCCTACTACGGCTTCGGCGTCGACCTCTACATCGAGGGCGCCCAGGCCCTGCTGCGCCGGCAGCGACGCGCCCACTGAGCTGACGCCCGGCCCGGTCCGCGGATAACCGCGAGACCCGGGGCGCCGGATCGGGGATGCTGGCGCCCGTGCTGACGCGACGACTCCAGGTGCCGGCGGTGCTGCGCGAGGAGCCGCAGTACCGCCTGCTCTTCGGTAGCCAGGTCCTCTCCATCCTCGGCGACCGGGTGACCAGCATCGCGCTGCCGTTCGCGGTGCTGGCGGTGGGCGGTGGCGTGGGTGACGTCGCCCTCACCTCGGCCGCGCAGTTCCTGCCGTTCGTGCTGCTCGCCCTGCCGGCGGGCGTGTGGGCCGACCGGTGGGACCGCAAGCGGATCCTGATCACCTCCGACGCCGTCCGGCTCGTCACCCAGGCCGTGGCGGCGGTGCTCCTGCTCACCGGCTCCGCGCACGTCGTACACCTGGTCGTGCTGGCCGCCATCTTCGGCGCCGCCGACGCGTTCTTCGCCCCCGCCTTCAGCGGCCTGCTGCCGACCACGGTGGCACCGGCCAACATCCAGCCGGCCAACGCCCTGCGCGGCCTGACGTTCTCGCTGGGCAACGTCGTCGGACCGGTGCTGGCCGGGCTCCTCATCGCCTACGCCGGCGGGCCGGGCAGCGCGCTCGTGCTCGACGCGGTCAGCTTCGGGGTCTCGGTGATCCTGCTGCTACCACTGCGGCCCCGCCTGGTCTCCGACGCCCTGGCCGAGGAGGACCCGACGGCGACCACCACGTCGTTCGGGGCGTCCCTGCGGGAGGGCTGGGGGGAGGTGCGCTCGCGCTCCTGGGTGATCGGCTACCTGGGCGGCTTCAGCATCTACCACGTGGTGGTGCTGCCCTCGATCTTCGTGGTCGGCCCGGTGCTGATGCTCCAGGAGTACGACGGGGCGCGCTCCTGGGCTCTGGTGACGGCGATGTTCGGGATCGGCAACATCCTCGGCGACGTGCTCCTGCTCCGCTGGCGCCCGACGTACGCCCTGCGCACCGGGGCGTTCATGCTGATCGGCTCGTCGTGCCAGGCGGCGATCATCGGCAGCCACCTGCCGGCGTGGGGGATCGGCCTGCTCGAGCTGTTGAGCGGCATCTGTGTGACCGGCATGTTCACGCTCTGGGAGACCTCCCTGGGCGAGCACATCCCCAGCGCGGCGCTGTCGCGGGTCTCGAGCTACGACTACCTGTCGACCACCGGGGTGATCCCCCTCGGCAACCTGCTGGTCGGCTTCTCCGCCGCCACCTTCGGGCTGTTCCCGAGCCTGTACGGCATGAGCGCGATCGGGATCGTGGCCGCGCTGCTGGTGCTCAGGGTGCCGTCGGTGTGGCACCTGGGCCGCGGCGTCGTACCGGTCGAAGCCTGACCCCTTCCGTCACACGCGCCCCAGCGCAGGGTCACTTCTGTCACTTCCCGGGCGTTGCAACGGCTGAGAAGTGCAGGAATCGCCGGTTAACCGGTGATTCCGACGCACCGACCCCGCCGGACCGTCAGGTACGTCCATCCGGGATCCCGGTCCACCGGCCTGGACGATCGCCAGCACCTCACCACGTCGCATGGCCCGAGCCTGCACCAGGCGAGTGGTACGCCGCCTCACCCCACGCAGGGCGATCCTCGGCGCGGTCCGACCCCTCAGGGAGCGCGGAAGATCCGCGCGACCAGGGCGTCGTCCGCCGCCAGCGCGAGCACCTCGTCGCCGGCCGCGAGCTCGGTGGTGCCGCGCACCTGCACCAGCCGCCCGGCCCGGCTGACCATGCTGATCCAGACGTCCTCGTCGAGCGGCAGGTCGCCGATGGTCGCGCCGTCGGCTGCCGATCCGGCCTGCACCTCGAAGCGGTGCAGCCCCTCGGGCTCGTCGCGGAACCGCATGCCGAGCGCCCAGGGCTCGGGCTCGACCACCCGCATCCGCACGCCCCACAGCCGGGCGAACGCCGGCACCAGCCCGCCCTGCACCACCACCGAGACCAGCACGACCACGAAGATCACCGCATAGATCCGGTCGCCACCGTCGACCCCCTCGGCGAGCACATAGGTGCCGAGCAGGATCGGCACGGCGCCCTTGAGCCCGGCCCAGAGCACGAATGCGCGCTCGCCGCGGCGCAGCCGGATCGGGGCGATCACGAGCCCCACGAAGAGCGGTCGGACGACCAGGATCAGCAGGCCCGCGAGGGCCAGGCCGGTCCAGCCCCGGCCGTGCCCGAACGCCTCCGAGATCGGGATCGAGAGGCCCAGCACCGTGAACGCCACGATCTCACCGAGGCTGCTCGCCGCGGAGGCGAAGCGCTCGATCTCCCGCTTGTACGGCGCGCGGGTGTCGCCGACCAGGATCCCGGCGAGCAGCACCGCCAGGAAGCCCGACCCGTGCGCGACCGTCGCGACGCCGTACACCAGCAGGGCGAAGGCCACGGCACGAAGCGAGTAGAGCGCCTCGTTGGGTAGCGGGACGTGCTGGAGCAGCCACCTCAGCCCGAGTCCACCGGCGACGCCGAAGGCCACACCCAGCACCATCTGCAGGGCGAACTCCCCGGCCCCGTGCGCGACCGCCCCCCAACCGGCCCCGGTCGAGCCCAGGATCGCGAGCATCAGCGCGATGCCGACGGGGTCGTTGGCGCCCGACTCGCCCTCGAGCAGGGTGCCGGTGCGGCCGGAGACCTCCCGCCGGCCGAGCACCGAGAACACCACGGCCGGGTCGGTCGGTGCCAGTGCGGTGCCGAGCAGGAGGGCGCCGCGCCAGTCGAAACCGAACAGCCCGTGCGCGAGCAGGGCCAGCGCGCCCCCGGTGGCGAAGGTGCCGGCGACGCCGAGCCAGACGACCCCGCCCGCGATCGGGCGGAACCGCGACATCCCGATGTGCATGCCACCGTCGAAGAGGATCAGCACCAGCGCGACGGTGACGATCCGCTGGTCGGCCCGGATCGACAGCGAGCCGAGGTGCTCGGGCGAGAGGCCGGCGCAGACCGAGGCGGCGACCAGGAAGATCGCCGGGGTGGGGATCCGCAGCCGCTCGCTGACCCGGCTCGAACCCGCGGCGACGAGCACGGCGAAAGCGCACACGGCCACCACGAGGGCGAACGGTAGGACGTCGTGCACGGGCGTCTCCTGGGGTCGTGGACATCACCGCCGACCAGACTTCCCGGCACTCCGCAGGCCAGCCTAACGGCAACCCGGCCGCGGTGTGGCCGGTCGTGCCGACGCCCGCGCGGGTGAGGTGCCCCGGCCGCCGACCCGGGAGACTGGGCCGGTGAGTGACGCGGTGACCCGGATCCTGGTGCTCGGCGCGACCGGCTACGTCGGCTCCCGGCTGGTCCCGGCGCTGCTCGACGAGGGGTACGACGTGGTGGCGGCGTCGTCGTCGGAGCCCGACCCCGACCGCTTCGCCTGGGGACACGAGGTCACCTGGCGCCGGTGCGACGTGACCGATGCCGCCTCCGTCGACGCCGCGGTGGCCGACGTGGACGCGATCTGCTACCTCGTCCACTCCCTGCAGGACCGCGGGTTCACCGCCCGCGACCGGGTCGGGGCCGAGCACGTGCGGGACGCGGTCGCCGGCTCCGACGTGCGCCGGCTGGTCTACCTTTCCGGCCTGATCCCACGGCTCGAGCCGTGGGAGCACCAGTCGGCCCACCTCGCCTCGCGGCTCGAGGTCGAGCAGATCCTGGCCGAGGCGGACTGCTCGACCCTCGCCCTGCGGGCGGGCGTGGTGCTCGGCGCCGGCTCCACGTCGTACGAGGTGATCCGGCAGCTGGCGTCATTGCTGCTGGTCCAGCCCATCCCGCGCTGGCTGCACACCTCGGTGCAGCCGGTGGCCGTCACCGACGTCGTCCGGGC
>JAWWPM010000455.1:0-3029 GCA_033854915.1 Nocardioidaceae bacterium | reverse complement strand
GATCGCGCCGAGGAGATGGGCCGGGCCGTGGCCTCGGTGCTCGACGCCGTTCCGGGGGACGACGTCGCCGAGGCCGTGAGCCGCGCCGCCGAGCGCGTCGCCGCCGCACCGGACGGCCCAGAGCCGCAGACCATCACCCCCGAGATCCCCGTGGTCTCCGTCACGGGCACGAACGGTAAGACCACCACCAGCCGGATGATCGCCCACATCGCGCGGGTCGACGGCCGCGTGGTCGGCTGGTCCAACACCGACGGCATCTACCTCGACGGCGACCTGGTGGAGGGAGGCGACTACTCCGGTCCGAGCGGTGCCGCGCGGGTGCTGGCCCTGCCGGGCGTGCAGTTCGCGGTCACCGAGACCGCCCGCGGCGGGATCCTGCTCAAGGGGATCGGGCTGACCCGCAACGACGTCTCGGTGGTGACCAACGTCAGCGCCGACCACCTCGGCCTCCAGGGCATCGACACCCTCGACCAGCTCGCCGAGGTGAAGGCCGTGGTCCCGCGGATCACCCGACGCCGCGGCTGGGCGGTGCTCAACGGCGACGACCCGCGGGTCTTCGCGATGCGGGGGGTGATCCGGGCCCGACCCTGGGTGTTCTCCCGGGACCCCGACTCGCCCGCGATCCGGGAGACCCTCAACGACGGGGGACGCGCGACCACGGTCATCGACGGCTGGGTCGCCGTGCTCACCCCGGGCCGCGACCCCGATCCGGTGATCGTGCTCACCGACGTCCCGATGACCCTGGCCGGGCTGTCCCGCTTCAACGTCGAGAACACCCTGGCCGCGACCTCGGCCGCGCTGGCCATCGGCATCCCGCGGGAGGCGGTGATCGAGGGCCTGCGTGACTTCCGCCCCGACGCCGAGCACAACCCGGGCCGGATGAACTTCTTCACGGTCCCCGTCGACGGGCCGGCCGACAGGCCAGCCGACGGGGGAGTGGCGTCCGTCGTCATCGACCTCGCCCACAACGAGGTGGGGCTCGAGGCCCTGATCGAGATCATGACCGGGGTCCGCCCGCCGGGCGCCCGGCTGCTGCTGGGGCTCGGCGCCGTCGGCGACCGGACCGACGAGCTGATCGGCCGGCTCGGCGAGATCGGGGCGATGGGGGCCGACGTCGTGGCGATCGGCCACAAGCAGCAGTACCTCCGTGGGCGCACCCTGGAGGAGCTGGACACCCTGCTCCGCGAAGGCGCCGAGCGGGTCGGGGTCACCGACGTGACGTCGTACGACACCGAGGTCGAGTGCCTGGCCGGGCTGGTCGCCCAGGCGCGCCCCGGAGACGTCGTCGGGCTGATGTGCCACGCCGAGCGCCAACAGGTCTATGACTGGATCGCCGAGCATCGCGGCACTCCCGACACCCCCGAGCAGCTGGGGGCCAAGGTGCGGGACGCCGCCGGGGTCGACTGAGGGATCGTCCAGACTGCGCAGGTGACCGACCTGCTGGCGCTCAGCTCCGACCTCCCGCTGGTGACTCTGGCCGACGGTGAGGTGCTGATCGAGGAGGGGGCGCCTCCGGGGCGGCTGCTGGTGCTGGTGGCCGGCAACGTCGTGGTCGAGCACGACGGTGTGGCGTTTGCCCGGATCGACAGCCCGGGGGCGGTGTTCGGGGAGATGTCGGCAGTGCTCGACCGGCCGGCGACCGCGACCGTGCGGGCCGTGGGCGAGGTGCAGGTCCGGGTCGCCGACGACCCGGTTGCGTTCCTGACCGATCACCCCGGTGCCGCGCTGACCGTGCTCCGGACCACCGCGTCCCGCCTCGACGGGATGACCCGCTACCTCGTCGACGTGAAGCGGCAGCTCGCCGACGCCGGCGGGCACCTGGGGCTGCTCGACCAGATTCTCGACACGCTGCTGCACCACCAGGGCCCGGCGGCCACGACCGGCTCCGCGCGGGACCCCGAGGGCGACCGGCATGACGAGGGGGACCACTCAGGCGAGAGCGAGGGTCTCTGACTCGAACACGCCGTACCAGCTGGCCGTCCAGGCCTCGGTGTCGAGCGTGATGTGCGCGGGCACGGGGCCGATCTGCTTGCCGGCGTTGAACACCCACGTCCGCCCCAGCCGGGCGTGCCACGAGCCGCCGGTCGCCCAGGGCGACTGGTGGATGTGCCCGCACAGGACGACGTCGGGCTGGTGCTCGGCGATCCAGTCGGCGAGGTCCTGGTCGGGAAAGGTACGACGCCCGTCGTGGCACAGCGGCGTGCCGGCCGGCGGTGCGTGGTAGAGCCACACCCAGCGCGCGGGCCGGTCCACCGCGGCGGCGGCCAGCTGGGCGACGACCTCGGCGCGGGTCACCGGTCCGTCCCACCAGGGGCACACCGTGAGGCGGGTGTCGCCGACGTCGACCGACATCCCGTCCACGAGAACCGTCGGGTGACCCGTCCGCTGCAGCCAGGAGGCCACCTGCTCGCCGTGGGCCCCCGGGCCGTCGAGGTCGTGGTTGCCGGAGGCCGCGAGCACGCGGGTGCGCTCCGCGAGCTGCCCGAGGTACGTCGTGACCACGACGGTCTGCACCTCGTGCGGCACGGGGCTGACCACGTCCACGAGGTCGCCGACGATGGCTACGGCGTCCACCTGCGAGCTGGCATTGACGAGCCAGTCGTAGTGGGGGAGCCGGTAGTGCAGGTCCGAGAGCACCAGGATCCGCATGGGGTGATCCTCCTGCACCGAGGAGCCGGGGCCGTCGGATGTCCGCGGTGGCGTGTGCGGTGAGCGGCTCGCGGGAACCTGCAGCAAACCCGTCGCGCGAGAAGGTGTCGAGTGCCTAGGGTGCCGACCATGGTGACGTACGTGCTGACGGTCCGCCGTGGCCGGGCCAGCGGCCCGGCGATGGGGATGGCATCCCCTTCGGCCTGAGTGGGCTGATCGGATCGTGGCCGACTCGCCGGTCCGTCGCGGCGACGTCGTGGTCGACCTGGGTGCGGGGGCCGGGTCGCTGACCCGGCCGTTGGCCCGGGCCGGAGCCCGCGTGCTGGCGGTCGAGCTGCACCCTGGCCGTGCCGCGGCGCTGCGGAACGCGTTCGCGGGGT
>JAWWPM010000454.1:0-12771 GCA_033854915.1 Nocardioidaceae bacterium | reverse complement strand
GACGCCACGACTGACCCAGAGGCGGTGGACCGACATGTCGGTCAGGTAGGTGGTCACGGGGATGTCGAGCACGCCGCGGGTGCGCATCCGACCCAGGACCTGGGCGGCGAAGGGGTGGGTGCACAGGAACATGTCGGGACGTCCCACGACGATCTCCCGGCAGGCGCCCTCGCTGGTGGCCAGCGCCCGGTTGGCCAGCTCCGCGATCCGCTCGGAGCGGCTGACCGCGTCCAGCGTCCAGCGCCACGTCGCCGGCATCGCGCTGACCTGTCGGAGATACCCCGTGCGCAGGACCCGGCCGAGGCGTCCCGGGAGCAGGTCGACGATGTCCCAGGTGCGGCTGGTGATGCCGAGCGCGTCGAGCTGCTGGGTGATCGCCGCGGCGGCCATGTCATGGCCGGCCCCGAAGCTGCCCGACACGATCGCGACGCGGGCCGGGTTCGATCCGGCCGGAGCCACCGACCCCTCGATGGGTCGGATGTCTGGGGCACTCATGGGCTGCCGTCCTCTGGATGGGCGGGACGCGAACGCGTCTCGGTCCCCGTCGATTTCAACGATGGGGGCGACAACCTGCCGGGAACCTGACCATGGGCCGCTGTCCCGGACCGGGACCAGCAGCGCCGGCGTCACAGACGGGCGACGAGTGCGGCGGCCGCCACTGCGGGGACCACCCACGACAACGCGCGGAGCGCGTTCTCCAGCGGGGCGAGCAGGGTGGTGCGGTCGAGGTCGACCACGGTGCCGTCGACCCGGCGGATCGCGCCGGTGACCTCGGAGGTACGACGTCGCAGGGCGCGGGCCGGGGTGCTCAGGCTCCGCTGCACGTAGGAGGTGCCGACCCCGGCGAGCGTGGCCAGCACGGCCGCGGTCACCGAGGACCACGTCACCTGAGGTGACTGGGCGATGAACCCGACCGCGACCGGGAAGCCGCCCCACCCCCACGCGAAGACGGCGTCGCTGTGCAGCCGGCCGCCGAAGAGCTCGAGGTTGTAGCCCACCACCAGCAGCACCCCGACCGGCACCGAGGCGAGCAGCCACCAGTTGACCGACCCGTGGAAGAACACGCCGGCGACACCGAGGGCGCACGCGGCGACGAGAGCCGCGCCACCGACCACCTGCAGCGACGTGTCGGAGATCCGGGTCGCCAGCGGGCGCCCCTGCAGCTCGTCGAAGGCGTGCGCGGCCACCCCGACGGCAAGGAAGAACGCGACCACGCTCCAGGCCAGCGCCGGGCGGTCGAGGTGGGGTGCCATCGCGGCACCCAGCACGACATAGCTGAGGTGCCAGAGGGTGTACGGCGGGTGGAGCAGCGTCCACCAGTCCGCGGCGGCGCCGCCGCGCCGGGCGTAGAAGGCCGGGCTGAGGCTGGCCGGCTCAGGCATCGGCCTTGCGTCCCCACATCACCAGACCGCCGCCCAGGCTCATCGGGCGGGCGTGGACGTCGACCAGTCCGGCCGCCTCCCACATCGCGACGTGCTCTGAGACCGGGTAGCGCTTGTAGTGCTCCTCGATCGAGGGGCCGAGGAAACGGCCCACGGTCGCCCAGGCGCGACCACCGCCGATGAAGCCGCCGATCGGCAGCACCACCCGGGTGTAGAGCCGCCACAGCGGCAGCCATACCGGAGGCGAGGGGACGAAGAACTCCAGCGACGAGATCGTCCCGCCCGGCCGGACCACGCGGGCGAGCTCGCGGACGGTCGCCGCGGGGTCCGCGACGTAGCGCAGCAGATAGGTGAAGGTCATCGCGTCGAAGGTCGCGTCCGGGAAGGGCAGCTGCTCGGCCCGGCCGCACACCAGGCGGATCCGTTCGGTGCGACCGGCCTCGCGTACGTGGTCGCGCCCACCGCGCAGCATCTGCTCGGTCAGGTCGATGCCGGTGACCTCTGCGCCGCTCCGCTCGGTGAGCATCAGCGCGACGCCCGCCGTGCCGGTGGCGACGTCGAGCACCGTCTGCGGGGCGGGTGACGCGTTGACGACGGCGTCGACCATGGCGGTCCGCCAGCGGTGGTTCTGGCCGAAGGACAGCACCGCCTCGAGAATGTCGTAGCGCCGGGGGAGTCCGGTGAAGAGCTGCTGGGCGAACGAGTTCGGCTGGGCGCGCGAGATCTCGACTGCGCGGGTCGGTCGGACTGCCATCGGTGGCCCCCTTTTCGCTCAGGTTACCCAGTGCCCACGGGGTAACCGTTGACAGGTCTGCAACATGCTGGCAACGTAACCGGTTACGGTACGTAAGCGGTTACTCAAATACTCGGGAGTCGAAGCGCAACGTGAACGACAAGGCCACGATCTACGAGGTCGCTCGGATGAGCGGCTTCTCGACGGCCACGGTCTCGCGGGTGATGCACGACGGCACCGGGTTCAGCGCCACGACGCGTGACTCGGTGCTCCAGGTCGCCGCCCAGCTGGGCTGGGTTCCCAACCACTCGGCGCGCAGCCTGGCCAGTCGGCGGGCCGGCATCGTCGGTCTGCTCTTCCCCGACTTCGGCGAGGACGGACCCGGTAGCGAGTCCGCGCTGTACGTCGACCAGGTGATCCGAGGCGCGGAGCGGGCGGCCACCCTGGCCGGTGACGCGATCCTGATCGCCGCCACCCGCGGCCACGGAGGTCTCGAGCTGGCCCGCTCCGTCGTGGGCAAGGTCGACGGACTGGTCGTGCTGGCCGGCAGCCTGGCCGCCAAGGACCTGGCTGCGATCTCGACCCGGGTGCCAGTGGTGCTGATGGCCACGCACACCGCACCGCACGGCCTCGACTTCGTCGGCGCTGACAACCGTGGTGGTGCCGCCGCGATCACCGCCCACCTCATCTCCGCCCATCGCATCAAGGACATCGCCTTCGTGGCCGGGCCGCGCCGGTCGCCCGACTCACGGGAGCGCTTCGTGGGCTACCGCCAGGCCCTGGTCGCGGCCGGCCTCCAGGCGCCGGCATCCCCGGAGGTGCACGGCGACTTCACCG
Source organism: Nocardioidaceae bacterium (assembly GCA_033854915.1). Classification (GTDB taxonomy): domain Bacteria; phylum Actinomycetota; class Actinomycetes; order Propionibacteriales; family Nocardioidaceae; genus Nocardioides. Next base: position 9,819 of record JAWWPM010000454.1, on the reverse strand, counting down.
AGTCCGGCGGCGCCGAGGCCCTGGAGACACTGCTGGCCGGCCGCCGTACGCCGCCGCGGGCCGTCGTGTTCGGCAACGACGAGATGGCGATCGGGGGCCTGGCCGTGCTGCGTCGCCACAAGCTGCGCGTGGCGGCCGAGGTCGCGGTGACCGGCTTCGACGACATCGCCACGGCGCGGCACGTCCGCCCGACGCTGACCACGGTCCGCCAGCCGATGCGCGACATCGGCGAGACCGCCGTCGGCACCCTGCTGGCCCGGCTTGCCGACCGCTCCGCACCGCGCCAGACCACCGTGCTGCCCACCGACCTCGTGCTCCGTACGAGCTGTGGCTGCTCCACTCGAGGAGGATCCAAGTGACAGATGCCCGGACCGACTGGGAACGCCGCATCTACCGCCGCCTGACCGAGACCACGCAGGCCGACCCGGCCTCCGAGCTCGCGGCGCCCACCGGGCTCACCGCTAGCGCGGGCAACGGGTTCGTCCGCCTGGAGTGGCAGCCTGTGCGCGGGGCCGCCGGCTACGTCCTCGAGCGGGGCCGCAGCGACTCCGGGGAGGAGCCGTCGATCGTCTCGCACGGCGGCAGCGACGTGCCGGCCGTGGTCGACCGTGCGTTTGCCGACACGGGTGTCGAGGACGACGTCACCTACCGCTACCGCGTCGGGGCCGTGCTGGGCAACGAGCACCCCGTCTGGCACTGGAGCGACCCGGTCGAGGGCAGCACCAGCGGCCGGGCGGGTGGAGACCTGACCGTGGCCGTCGATGCCGCCGGTGACGCCGGCGAGCTGGACCGGGTGTGGTGGCTGGTCGGGACCGAGCGGCTCACCCAGCTGCGGTTCGGCGATCTCGGCAACGGCCACCCGATCGGCCAGGAGTTCACCGAGGCGCTGCGGATCGCGCACGCCGACCTCGGCGTGACCGCCGTACGAGCCCACGCGATCCTGCACGACGACAACCACGTGGTGACCCGGGCCGACGACGGGTCCCTCTCCTTCGACTTCACGATCGTGGACGACCTCTACGACCAGATCCTCGCCCTCGGCATCCACCCGGTGGTCGAGCTCGGCTTCATGCCCGAGGTGATCGCCCGCGACCCCGAGCAGACGGTCTTCGAGTACCGCGGCATCATCTCGCCGCCGAGCGACTGGGCCGAGTGGCACCAGACGGTCGGCGCGCTGGCCGCGCACCTGGTCGAGCGCTACGGCATCGACGAGGTCGCCGGCTGGGGCTTCGAGGTGTGGAACGAGCCCAACCTCGAGGTCTTCTGGACCGGCACCCAGGACGACTACCTGCGGCTCTACGAGGAGGCGGCCCGGGCGATCAAGCACGTCGACCCCCGGCTCACGGTCGGGGGCCCCTCCACCGCGGCGTCGGAGTGGGTCGAGGCGCTGGCGGCGTACGCCGAGAAGCACGCGCTGCCCCTCGAGCTGGCGACGACGCACACCTACGGCAACCTGCCGCTCGACTTCAGGGGCGTGCTCGAGGACCACGGCTTCGGCGACGCCGACATCATGTGGACCGAGTGGGGTGTCGGTTCGACGCACTTCGGCCCGATCCACGACGGTGTCGCCGGGGCGCCGTTCGTGCTCAGCGGGATGCAGAGTGCCCAGGGCCGGATGAAGGCGCTGGCCTACTGGGTGGTCAGTGACCACTTCGAGGAGCTCGGCCGCGCGCCGCGGCTCTTCCACGACGGCTTCGGTCTGCTCACCCTGGGCAACCTGCGCAAGCCGCGCTACTGGGCGCTGCACCTCGCCGCGCAGCAGGGCGACCACGTGCTGCCGAGCACCCTCGAGGGGGACGGTGCGGATGTGCTCGTGCGGGCCTGGGCCACCCGGCACGACGACGGCACCATCGACGTGCTGGTCTGGAACGGCACCGTGAACGCCGACCTGACGCACGGAGACCCGCGACTGACCCGACAGGTCGATGTGACGCTGCACACCTTGCCCGCAGAGGGGTACAGAGTCGAGGTGTCCCGGGTCGATGAGCAGCACTCGAACATCCGCGCGGTGGCTTCCGACGCCGACTGGCCCGACGAGGCCGAGTGGGCCCGCCTGCGCGAGGCCGACCACCTGTACACCGACGAGGTCGACGACCTCGTCCCCATGTCCGGAGCCGGCTCGGTCAGCATCACGCTGCCCCAGCCGGGTGTGGTCCGGATCCGACTGAAGGCGGCGCCCCGCCGTCCCGACCACGGACAACCGTCGTCGAACCATGAGGAGACAACCCGATGAAGTACCACTCGAGGACGAGGTCGACGGCCCTGGCGTCGTCGCTGCTCGTCGTGTCCGCCCTGGCGCTCGGAGCCTGTGCCGGCAGCGACAACAACACCGGCGCGGCCGGTGGGAGCACGCTGACCATCCAGGGCGACGCCGGCAACCCCCAGCTGGTGGAGAACTTCAACCCCCTGGTGATCCCGACCGAGCTGCACGGCGCCCAGCTGATGTACGAGCCGCTGGAGATCCGCAGCCCGATCGACGGCTCGTTCACGCCGTACCTCGCGACCGGGCACACCTTCACGAACCCCACCACCGTGGTGTTCAAGATCCGGCAGGGCGTGACCTGGAGTGACGGCAAGCCCTTCACCCCGCAGGATGTGGTCTTCACCTACAACCTGCTGAAGAAGAACCCCGCGCTGGACGCCAACGGGATCTGGACCCAGATCAAGAGCGTCTCGGCGTCGAGCGACAGCGTCACCGTGAAGTTCAAGCAGCCGAACGTGCCGTTCGTGGGGGTCCTGGCCGGCCAGGTCATCGTCCCGGAGCACCTGTGGTCGAGCGTGACCGACCCCGAGAAGTTCGCCAACACGAAGCCGGTCGGCACCGGGCCCTTCACCCTCGACAAGTTCGCGCCCACGCAGTACTCGCTGAAGAAGAACCCGGACTACTGGCAGGCTGACAAGATCGCGCCGACCGAGGTCGTGATGCCGGCGCAGTCGAGCAACCAGTCGACCAACCAGCTCGACGTGACCAGTGGCAAGTTCGACTGGTCCTACAACTACCTGCCCGACGTGAAGAAGACCTACGTCAACAAGGACCCCCAGCACAACATCTACTGGTTCCCGCCGGGCGGCACGATCGGCCTGTTCCTCAACCAGACCAAGCCCGCCTACCAGAACGTCGACTTCCGGCGCGGCATCAGCCTGGCCCTCAACCGCGACCAGATCGCGGAGAAGGCGGTCAACGGCTACACGACCGGCGCCAGCCAGTCGGGCCTGATCCTGCCCAACCTGCAGAAGTGGCTGGACCCGCAGATCCCCACCAACGGCAACATCACCCAGGACACCACGGGGGCGCTCAAGGAGTTCCAGAAGGCCGGCTACCACCAGTCCGGCGGCAAGCTCCTCGACTCCTCGGGCAACCAGGTCGCGATGTCGATCATGATGCCGGCCAACTACAGCGACTGGGTCGCGGCCGGCAAGGAGGTCGTCAACCAGCTCGGGGCGATCGGGATCAAGGTCACCCTCGACACCCCCCAGGCCACGCCGTACACGAGCGCCACGCAGAGCGGCAAGTACGACGCGGCGTTCGGTGGCTACGGCGGCACCGGTGACCCCTACACCGACTTCAACAACACGTTGAACAGCGCGTTCGCGGCGCCGGTCGGGACCGCCACGGCCAACAACTTCGAGCGCTACAAGAACCCGCAGGTCGACGCCGCCCTGGCGAAGCTGGCCGGTGCGACCAGCCAGGCCGAGCAGCAGCAGGCGACCGATCAGCTCCAGAAGATCATGTACAGCCAGGTGCCGGTCGTCCTCATGTACTACGGCGGCAGCTGGGGGCTCTTCTCGACGAAGAACTTCACCGGATGGCCGTCGCAGAGCGACCCGTACACGCTGCCCACGAGCTACAACAACGCCATCCTGACCGTGGTCACACACCTGCAGAGCGCGAGCTGACCATGACCGACGGCAGCAGGGAGCTCACGTCATGAACTATGTCCTCCGCAAGATCACGCTGTTCGTGGTCACGCTCTGGGCCGCGGTGACGATGAACTTCCTGCTGCCACGGTTGATGCCGGGCTCGCCGGTGGACGCCGCGATCGCGAAGCTCTCCCAGAGCGGCCAGCCGGTCACCAACGCGCAGCGACACGCGATCGAGATCCAGCTCGGCTCACCTCACGGGAGCTTCGTGTCGCAGTACTTCGACTACCTCGCGAACACGGCCCGGTTCCGCTTCGGCTCGTCGTACTCCTTCCCCAACCAGACGGTGGCCCACACGATCACCTCCGCCCTGCCGTGGACGCTGCTGCTGGTGGGCATCACCACGATCGTGGCATTCGTGATCGGCACGCTGCTGGGGGTCTACGCCGGCTGGCGGCGTGGCACCAAGTCGGACGCGACCGTGACCGTAGGGGCGACGTTGTTCGCGGCGTTCCCGCCGTTCTGGCTCGGTCTGCTGATGTTGTTCGTCTTCGCGTTCAAGCTGAACGCGTTCCCGATCAAGGGCGGCTACAGCCCCGGGCTGACCCCCAACCTCAGCCTGAGCTTCCTGGCCAACGCGGTCTCGCACAGCTTCCTGCCGGCGCTCACCCTGGCGATCACGTCGCTGTCCGGCTGGGTGTTCGGCATGCGCAACAACATGATCAACACCCTCGGCGAGGACTATGTGACCTTCGCCGAGGCGAACGGCCTCCGGCGCCGCACCATCGCCCTCAAGTACGCCGCCCGGAACGCGCTGCTGCCCAACGTGACCGCCTTCGGGCTCTCCCTGGGCGCCGTCGTCGGCGGCTCGGTGCTGGTCGAGGGCGTGTTCAGCTATCCCGGCCTCGGCAACCTGCTCTACATCGCGGTGACCAACCACGACTTCCCGCTGATGCAGGCGCTGTTCCTGGTGATCAGCGTCAGCATGCTGGTCGCGATCTTCATCGTCGACCTGCTCTACGTCCGTCTCGACCCGAGGGTGCGTCGTTCATGAACTTCACCCCACGACCTTCTTCGCCTCCTCCGCTTCGCTCCTCCAGCGAACAACGTCGCGGGGGCCCCGAATGAGCCTTCTGGCCACGACGCCCACGGGAGACCCCGGGACCAAGGTCGTCATCAAGAAGTCGGCCGACGAGTCGCGGATGCCCGGCCCGGTCCTGTTCCTCAGCCGCGCGTTCGGCACCCTCTGGTCCAACGGCAAGGCGCGGATCGGCATCGTGCTGCTCGGCCTGTTCATCGTGATGGCGGTGCTGGCTCCTCTGATCGCCAACCACTCGCCCAACTCCACCGACTTCACGCCGTACCAGAACCCGTCGTCGAGCAACTGGTTCGGCACCACCGGCAACGGCCAGGACGTCTTCTCGCAGATCGTGTACGGCGCTCGCGTCTCGCTGCTGGTGGGCCTCGTGGCCGGCGCGGTGGCGACGCTGGTCGCCGTCACCATCGGCCTGGTGGCCGGCTACCGCCCCGGCGTGGTCGATGAGGTCCTGAGCTTCTTCACCAACCTGGCGCTGGTGATCCCGGGCCTGCCGCTGATGATCATCCTGGCGGCCTACGTCCCCAGCCGGTCGATCTGGACCATCGTGCTCGTCGTCGCCTTCACGTCCTGGGCCACCGGCGCTCGCGTCGTGCGGAGCCAGGCGACCTCGATCCGGGAGCGCGACTTCGTCACCTCGTCGGTCTTCTCCGGCGAGGGCCTGTTCCGGATCGTGTTCCGAGAGATCCTGCCCAACATGACCTCACTGGTCGCCGGCAGCTTCTTCGGGGCCGCCACCGCCGCGGTGATGGCCGAGGCAAGCCTGGAGTTCCTCGGCCTCGGCAACCCCAACACGGTCAGCTGGGGCACGATCCTCTACTACGCCCAGCAGCAGAACTCGCTGCTGACCGGTCAGTGGGTGCTGGTCTTCGCGCCCGGTCTGATGATCGCGCTGCTCGCGGTCTCGTTCACGTTGATCAACTTCGGCGTGGACGCCCTCTCCAACCCCAGACTGCGGGAGAAGTGATGGCGACCATCCTCGAGGCGACCGATGTCAACGTCACCTACCAGCAGCCGGGCGGAGCCCCGGTGCACGCGGTGCGCGATGTCAGCCTGACCCTGCAGCAGGGCGAGTTCGTGGGCCTGGTCGGCGAGTCCGGCTGTGGCAAGTCGACGCTCGGCTTCGCGCTCACCCGGCTGCTGCAGCCGCCGGCCCACCTGACCGGCGGCAGCATCGTCTTCGACGGGGTCGACCTCGCCACCCTCGACGGAGAGGCCCTGCGCGAGCAGCGCCGCAACGGCATCGCCCTGGTGCTGCAGAGCGGGATGAACGCGCTCAGCCCGGTCCGCAGTGTGGAGGCGCACCTCCGCGACATCGTCCGGGCCCACGCCCGCGACGGCGAGGACGTCTCGCGGGGCGCCGTGCACAGTCGCGGGATCGAGCTGCTGGAGAAGGTGCGGCTGCCGGCCGAGGTGCTCGGCAAGTTCCCGCACGAGCTCTCCGGTGGGATGCGCCAGCGCGTCTCCATCGCGCTGGCCCTGTCCCTCGAGCCGAAGCTGATCGTCTTCGACGAGCCGACCACGGCACTCGACGTGATCGTGCAGAAGGCGGTCATGCAGACCATCCGCGAGCTCCAGCACGAGAACGGCTTCACCGGGATCCTGATCAGCCATGACCTCGGGGTCGTGCTCGAGGCCACCAACCGGGTGCTGGTGATGTACGCCGGCCGGATTGCGGAGGACCAGCCGAGCGGCGAGCTGCTCCGCGGCGTGCACCACCCCTACACCGAGGCCCTGCTGGGCTGTTATGCCGACCCGCGAGCCGACGAGGTCGAGCTGGGGGAGATCCCGGGCTCACCGCCCGACCTGGCGCAGCCGCAGTCGGGCTGCTCGTTCGCCCCGCGCTGCAGCCTCGCGGAGGACGTCTGCCGGAGGATCGATCCCGACCTGGCGCCACTCGGGTCCGGGCGCGCCGCCTGCCACGTCCGCGCCGGGCACGCCGGGCAGCCCGATCACGAGGAGGCCAGCCTTGTCTGACCAGCGCACCGCCCAGGTCCCGGCCCTCACCGTCGACGGGGTCACCAAGGTCTACACGTCCCGCGGCAGCGAGCCGGTGACCGCGGTCGACCATGTCTCGTTCACGCTCGAGCCCGGCGCATCCGTCGGGCTGGTCGGTGCCAGCGGCAGCGGCAAGAGCACGATCGCCAAGCTGGTCACGGCCTCGGAGCGGCCCACGTCCGGCTCGGTGAGGTTCGGCGACGTCCGCGTCGACCAGCTGCGCGGCCGGGCGCTGCGCCGGTTCCACGGCAACGTGCAGATGGTGTTCCAGGATCCCTACGGCGCGCTCAACCCGCTGCACACGGTCGAGTACACCGTGTCCCGGCCCTGCCAGAACTACCTCGGCATGAGCGCCCGGCAAGCCCGCGACCGCGTCCACGAGCTCCTCGACACGGTGGGGCTCACCCCCACCGAGCAGTACGCCGCGAAGCTTCCGCACCAGCTCTCGGGGGGCCAGCGCCAGCGCGTCGTGATCGCGCGGGCGCTGGCCTGCGACCCCCAGCTGATCATCGCCGACGAGCCGGTGTCGATGCTCGACGTCTCCCTGCGGGCCGGGGTCCTCCGGCTGCTGGAGAAGCTGCGCCGCGACCGCGGGCTCAGCCTGCTCTACATCACCCACGACCTGCTCAGCGCTCGCGTCGTCACCGACCGCATCCTGGTGCTCAACCACGGGAAGGTCGTCGAGCAGGGAGAGACCAAGCACGTCCTGCAGCATCCGCAGGACGACTACACCGTGGCGCTGCTCGACGCGGTCGCCGCTCCCTCTGCCGCCGGCTGAGGGTTCTCGGAAGAAGGAAGCCAGTGACCAACAGGACACGACTCGGGGCCCTCGCGGCGTCCGCGGCGATGGTGACCGCGGGCCTGCTCGCGGTGCCCGCGCAGGCGCACGGCCCGGCCCCCAGCACGGGGAGCGCCGCCGCTCCGCAGACCTCCCACCACGACGGCGTGGCGCCGTACACCGGGCTCACCTCGGGCCAGCGCGCGAAGCTGATGGCCATCGCCAAGGACTCCTGGAAGTTCTACGCCGACGACGTGGATCCGCAGACGCACCTGCCGCTCGACAACCTGACCTATGCCGGCGGCTCGACGACTCCCACCGACCGGGGCACCTACACGTCGTCGGCCAACGTCGGCTGGTACCTCATGGCGCTGGTCTCGGCCAGTGACCTGGGCCTCGTCAGCCAGTCCGAGGCGACCCACCTGGCCAACCAGACGATGCAGGAGGTCAGCACCCTCGACCGCTTCCAGGGATTCCTCTACCAGTGGTACGACACCACCAACGGGCACGTGCTCCTGAACCCCGGCCAGGGTGAGTGCGCCACGACGGGCGGCACGTTCGACAACTGCTCGTTTGTCTCCAACGTCGACAACGGCCTGTACGCCGCCGGTCTCGTCGAGGCGGGGCAGGCCTTCCCGGGCGCCCGCGACCTCGCACACAAGCTGTCGCGGCAGATGGACTTCTCGATCTTCTACGACGCCCGCGCCGAGACGCACTGCAACGTCAACCGCGACATCGCCGGCAACCAGCCGACCGGCCAGATGTACGGCGGCTACTACAAGGGCAACCCCCCGGAGACCGACACCGGGAACCACTACTACCACAACGGCGCGCTCTACTCCGACCCGCGGATCTCGGCCTACATCGGCATGGGCCGTCACGAGATGCCCGGCAACGTCTGGTGGCGCAGCTGGCGCGAGCTGCCTCCGGCGGCGCCGTTCGCCGACTGTGCCGACGACCCCGACTTCTCCTGGCAGGGCCAGTGGCCGATGGAGGGTTCGTGGCAGTCGATCACCGACCCCCAGTCGGGCAGGACGTTCCCGGTCTGGGAGGGGCACTACCGCTACCCGAACTCCGACCTGACCTACATCCCCCCGTTCGCCGGTGGCATGTTCGAGGCCCTGATGGTCAACCAGATCGTCCCGGAGACCTCGTGGGGCACCCAGAGCTTCGGTCTCGCCGACAAGAGGATCGTGCAGGTGCAGAAGCGCTACGCGACCCAGCAGCTGGGCTACCCCGTCTGGGGCCTGTCGCCGTCGAGCACGGCCGACGACAGTGGTGGGTACGGCGGGTTCGGTGTCGCCGGCAAGGCGTTCCCCTACCACGGTGCCGGCGCCACGGCGGCCGACCCCAACCTGCGGCTCGCCCAGTGCTCCGACTGCGCGGACGAGTCGGTGGTGACCCCGCACGCGTCGTTCATCGCCCTCGACCCGGCACCCGCCGCGGCCTTCCGCAACATCATGAAGATGAAGCAGATGTTCCCCGACGTCTACGGCTCACGCGGGTTCTACGACGCGCTGAACCCGACCACGGGCGCGGTGGGGCACCGGATCCTGGTGCTCGACCAGTCGATGATCATGGGCTCCATCGACAACGCCCTGCGTGACCGGGCGCTCCAGCGGCACTTCGCGGCCGACCATGTCTCCGACATCGCCCGGGAGTACCTGGGCATGGAGCACATGGCTCTCTGAGACCCCGTCGTGCCCCGGGTCGACCAGTCCCCGACCCGGGCACGGCGGTCAGGCCCGGCGCTCGGGTGCCATCAGGTGAGAGCCCGGTGCACCACCGGCAGGCTGACCCTCAGCACGGTGTCGCCCGGCCGGGAGTCGATCGCGATCTCTCCGCCGTGCCGGTCGACGATGATGCGCCGGGAGATGTCGAGCCCGAGACCGGTGCCCTTGCCGACCGGCTTGGTGGTGAAGAACGGCTCGAAGGCGTGCTGGCGGGTCTCGTCGTTCATGCCGGGGCCGGAGTCGCCGATCTCGACGACGACCCAGCCGTCCGGGTCGTAGCGGGTGTGCACCCGCAGGGTCCCGCGCTCGCCCATCGCGTCCACGGCGTTGTCGATGAGGTTGGTCCAGACCTG
>JAWWPM010000453.1:0-8408 GCA_033854915.1 Nocardioidaceae bacterium | reverse complement strand
AGGTCGCGGGTGAGGTCGAGGGAGGCCTTGGCGCAGCCGACGGCCATGGCCGCGACCAGCGGCCGGGTGTTGTCGAAGGTCGCCATCGCGCCGGCGAAGCCCTGACCCCCGGTGTCCACCTCGGGCGAGCCCAGCAGGTTGGCAGCCGGCACGCGGCAGTTGTCGAAGCGGATCGCGGCGGTGTCGGAGGCCCGGATGCCGAGCTTGTGCTCGAGCCGCTCCACGGTCATCCCGGGCGTGCCCTTGGGTACGACGAACGACCTGATCGCCGCCCGGCCCAGGGTCCGGTCGAGGGTCGCCCAGACCACGACCGCGTCGGAGCGCTCCCCGGACGTGACGTAGATCTTCTCGCCGTTGATGACGTACTCGTCGCCGTCGAGCGTCGCGGTGGTCCGGATGTTGGCCGAGTCGGAGCCGGTGTCGGGCTCGGTGATCGCCATCGAGGCCCACAACCCGCCGAAGCGCTCCTGCTGCTCGGCGTCCGCGACCGACGCGATCGCAGAGTTGCCGAGGCCCTGGCGCGGCAGCGACAGCAGCAGGCCGACGTCGCCCCAGCACATCTCGGCGATCGACATCACCGAGGCGAGGTTGGTGCCGTTCTTGACCCGCCCGTTGTCGTCCGCCGCAGCAACGGACTCGTCGCGCTTCACCCCGGAGGCGCCGGCGCCCGAGCTCGCGCCGGACTCGGAGAGCCCGTCGATCATCGCGGCAAGGAGGTCGAGCTCCTTGGGGTACTCGTGCTCGGCACGGTCGTACTTGCGACTGATCGGCCGCAGCATGTTCATCGCGACCTGGTGTGCCTGATCGCGCAGGGGACGGAGCTTCTTCGGGTCGTCGAGTGAGATGGGCATCAGACCAGCACCCCGCCTTCCATGATCGAGATGGCCCGGAGGTCGCGGTACCACCGCTCCACCGGGTGCTCCTTGACGAAGCCGTGGCCGCCGAGCAGCTGGACGCCGTCGAGGCCGATCCGCATCCCCTTGGCCGAGCACAGCGAGCGGGCCAATGCGACGTCGCGGGCGACGTCCTTGCCGGCGGCGGCGCGGGAAGCGGCCTTCCAGGTGAGCAGCCGCATCGCCTGCAGCTCGATCGCGATGTCGGCGACCATGAACGCCACCGACTGGCGGTGGGCCACCGGCTCGCCGAACGCCTCGCGCTGCTTGACGTAGGGCGTCACGTAGTCGAGCACGGCCTGCCCGACCCCGACCGCCAGTGCGCACCAGGCGATCCGCGAGAGCCGCGCGCACTCGGCGTACGACGTGCCGTCGGTGGCGCCGAGCACGGCGCCCTCGGGGACCCGGACGCCGTCGAGCGTCAGCGTGGTCAGCGAGGCTGCGCGGACCCCCATCGAGGGGTCGGCCTCCACCAAGAGGCCCTCGGCGCCGGACTCCACCAGGAACAGCACGTTGGCGCCGTCGAGTCGGGCGCCGACCACGAACAGCTCGGCGTCGGCGCCGCGCGGCACCATCGACTTCACCCCGTCGAGGACGAAGCCCCCTTCAGGGCCGCCGGTCCGCTGGGCGGTGGTCGCGGGCTCGAAGGCGTCGAAGAGCGGCCGCGGCTCGGTCAGGGCCAGGGCCGCGGCGGGCACGTCGGCACCGGTGAAGGCGGGCAGGTAGGTCTGCTGCTGCTCCTCGGTCCCCCAGGTCGAGATCGCGGTGGCGACGGCGCCGGGGGCAAGGGTGGCGACGGCCAGCCCGAGGTCGCCGTGGGCCAGCGCCTCGGCGACCAGCGCGCCGGCCAGCACCGCCCGCTCCTCGAAGATGCCGCCGAGCGCCTCGGGGATCCCCAGGGTGGGCAGGCCGATCTCCAGGCTCCCCGCGAGCACCGCTTCGGGTGCGGCGCAGGCGTCGTCGGCCGCGCCGGCCGCCGGGCGGAGCACCTCGGTGGCGAACTCGGTCACCACGTCGACCAGCATCTGCTCGTCCTCGGTGGGGGTGAGGTCGAACACGCCGCGACCCGAGGCGGCGGCCGCCCGCCGCCCCGAGGTGCCGCGACGACCCGCGCGCTGGAAGGCGCGGCCGGCACTGGTGGCGGTGCGGAACCCTCCACGGGTCACGGTGAAGACGGTCTGCTCGGCCTGCTTGCGCAGCCCGACCTTGTCGAGGAGCGGGCTCTGGGCCAGCCGGTTCATGGCCGCGACGGCGTAGCCGATCGGGTCTCGGGTCTCCCCCGCGGCCACGCCGTGCCGGCCGCCGGGGCGCCAGTCGAGATGCAGGTTCCTGGTGAGGGACATGCCCACAATGTAACTCTGAGTTACAGTTTGCGGCCACCGCCCCGCCGGGTGCTCCCCGTCACAGGGTGGCGTGCCGCGGCCACCACCGGACCAGCCCTAGGATCTGGGCCATGTCCGCCGATCGCGACGTCGTCGTCCACGCGCCGTACGGTCAGCTCCCCGTGGGCGGCACGGTGCGCCCGATCACCCGCTGGGGCAGCGACGTCATGCACCACCGCAACCAGCCGGTCACGTCCTACGACGACGACCTGCTCACGCTGGTGGCCGACATGGTCGCCACGATGTACGCCGCGGACGGGGTCGGCCTGGCCGCTTGCCAGATCGGAGTGGACCTGGCCGTGTTCGTCTTCGACTGCCACGACACGACGGGCGAGCGCACGGTCGGGGTGGTCTGCAACCCCGTGGTGACCCTGCCCGAGGGTCGCGACCGCCGACTCGACGAGGAAGACGAGGGCTGCCTCTCGCTGCCCGGTGCCTACGTGCCGCTGGCCCGGCCCGACACCGCCAGTGTGGAGGGCGCCGGCGTGGACGGCGGCCCGGTGGTTTTCAGCGGGGACGGCATGCTCGCGCGCTGCCTCCAGCACGAGACCGACCACACCAACGGCACGGTCTTCGGCGACCGGCTCTCGACCCGGTGGCGCAAGAAGCTGCAGAAGGCCCACGACAGGACCGAGGACTCCTATCCGGCTGACTGGCCGCTGTCACCCGCCGAGGTCTGAGCGTCGCCTCTTGTGACGCCGGCTGAACGGCGGGCGGTGACGTAGCAGGCGACCGCGGTCGCTGCGGCGACGTTGAGCGAGTCGATGCCCGGATGCATCGCGATGATCGCGCGGCGGTCGGCGGACTGCTCCCAGCGTTCGGAAAGGCCGTGGCCCTCCGAGCCGAGCACCAGCGCGACCCGGTCGACCCCCTCGACCGCCTGCTCGACCGGGACTGCGTCGTCGGCCAGGGTGAGCGCCACGGTGGTGAAGCCGCGGGCGGTGAGGTCCGGCAGCGCGTCGTGCCAGTCGGGCAGGCGGGTCCACGGCAGGGTGAAGACCGCGCCCATGCCGACCTTGACCGAGCGGCGGTAGAGCGGGTCGGCGCAGCGCGGCGCGAGCAGCACGGCGTCGAAGCCGAACGCCGCGCCGCACCGGAAGATGGCGCCGATGTTGGTGTGGTCGACGATGTCCTCGAGCACCAGCACCTGGCGGGCGCCGTCGAGCACCTCGTCGAGGGTCGGCAACGCCCGGCGCTCCAAGGAGGCCAGGGCGCCGCGATGGACGTGGAACCCGGTGACCTGCTCGGCCAGCCGCTCCTCCAGCACGAAGCACGGGGCATCGCTGGTGGCCAGCACGTCGGCGAGGCCGCCGAGCCAGCGGGGCGCCATCAGGAACGAGCGCGGGGTGAAGCCGGCCTCGACGGCGCGGCGAACGACCTTCTCGCCCTCGGCCAGGAAGAGCCCGTGCTCGACCTCGAGGTGGGTGCGGAGCTGGACGTCGCGCAGGTCGCGGTAGTCGGCCAGCCGGGGGTCGTGCGGGTCGTCGACCTCGATCAGCTCTGCCATGCGGAGAAGTGTCGCGGATGGGCGACCGCGACGACTTCGCCGACCACGATGATCGCCGGCGGGCGTACGGCGTGCCGGTCGAGGTCGGCGCCGAGGTCACCGAGCCGGGACAGCACGGTCCGCTCCCCCGGCATCGAGCCGTCGCAGACGACCGCCACCGGGGTGTCCGCGGGCCGGCCCGCCGTCAGCAGGGCCTCGGCGATCGCCGGGGCGTTCTCGACCGCCATCATCAGCAGCAGGGTGCCGCGCAGCCGCCCCAGGGCGTCCCAGTCGACGAGGGAGTCGGCGTGACCGGGTGGCAGGTGCCCCGAGACCACGGTGAACTCGTGCGCCACGCCGCGATGGGTGACCGGGATGCCGGCGATGGCGGGCACGGCCAGCGGGCTGGAGAGGCCGGGAATCACCTGGACCGCGACGCCGGCCGCGCGGCACGCCTCGATCTCCTCGAAGCCACGGCCGAAGACGAAGCTGTCGCCCCCCTTGAACCTGGCGACGCGCTGACCGGCCAGCGCGCGGTCGACGATCAGCTTGTTGATCTCCTCCTGCTGGGCCGAGCGGCCGCGCGGGAGCTTGGCGACGTCGACCACCTCGGTGGTGGCGGGCAGGTCGCCGAGGAGCTCGCGCGGGGCGAGGCGGTCTGCGACCACGACGTCGGCCTCCATCAGCGCGCGACGGCCGGCCACCGAGATCAGCTCGGGATGGCCGGGGCCGCCGCCGACCAGAGTGACGCCGGGCACCGAGGGCCGGCGCTCGCTGGCCGCGATCGTGCCCTCGTGCAGCCCGGTCACGATCGCGTCGCGGACCGCGGCAGTGCGCCGCGGCTCCCGGCGCCCGAGCACCGCGACCGTCAGGCCGTCGTACCTGCCGACCGCCGGAGTCCACGCCGTCGCGCTGGTGCCGTCGTCGGCCCGGACGCAGAAGATCCGGGCGGCCTCGCAGGCCTTCGACACCTGCTCGTTGACCGCGTGGTCGTTGGTGGCCGCGAGGACGTACCACGTGTCCTCGAGGTCGTCGTCGGCGAACCCCCGGGCCAGCCAGGCGACCTCGCCGGCCAGCACCTGGCCCTCGATCGCGGGAGTCACCTCGGGCGAGACCACCACGACCTCGGCACCTGCGGCCAGCAGACCGGGCACCCGCCGCTGGGCGACGTGCCCGCCGCCGACCACCAGCACCCGGCGTCCGGACAGCCGCAGGCCGGACGGGTACGGCGGATGGTCGGTCACGCGTCCATCCTCCGTGCGCGACGAGTCGGGACGGGCCGGCGCCCACGACTCGGACCAGCGCCGGTGGGTACGTTGAGTGTGCAACCACCCGCCGACCTCAGGAGAGCCGATGAGCCTCGACCGTCCCGTGAAGCCCGACCCGTACGAGCTGCTGCCCCAGGTCCCGTCGTTCACGGTCACCAGCGACGATGTCACCGACGGCCAGCCGCTCAAGGACGACCAGGTCGCCGACGCCGGGAACAGCTCACCGCAGCTGTCGTGGAGCGGCGCGCCGGAGGGCACCAGGAGCTACACCGTCACCTGCTTCGACCCCGACGCCCCGACCCCGAGCGGCTTCTGGCACTGGGCCGTCGTCGACCTCCCGGCCGACGTGACCTCGCTCGACGCCGGCGCCGGCGCGGAGGGCGCCGAGCTGCCGGGCGACGCGTTCATGCTCAAGAACGACGGCGGAGTCGTCGGCTTCATGGGTGCGGCACCGCCGGAGGGCGACCAGGTGCACCGCTACTACTTCGTGGTGCACGCCGTCACCGAGGAGAGCCTCGGTATCGACGCGGACACGTCGTTCGCGGTGATGAGCTTCAACCTGGCGTTCAAGACCGCCGGCCGGGCGATCGTCAAGGGCACCTACCAGCACTGAGCGCTCCCGTCGGATTGAAGCGGCGGGCCGGTTGGTCCACACTGGTCCACCCACAGACTCATAGTGCGCACCAGCGACCCCCGGATCGACGCGATCCGGGGGTCTTGGCGCGCGCCGTCACCGACAGGAGCCCCGGTGCAGGACGCCGTACAGGACGCCGGGCTGTACGCCGCCATCGCCGGGCGGTCCTTCCGCCGCTACAGCACCTATCGGGCGGCCACCCTGGCCGGGGTGTTCACCAACTGCGTGTTCGGGGTGATCTTCAGCTACGCCTACCTCGCCCTGTGGCACGAGCGTTCCCACGCCGGCGGGTACGACGCCAACGATGCGGTCACCTATGTCTGGATCGGGCAGGCCCTCCTGATGACCGTGGCCCTGTGGGGCGGCGGCACCACCGACGACCTCGCCGACCGGATCCGCACCGGCGACGTGGCGATCGACCTGTACCGACCGATCGGACTGGTCGGCTGGTACCTCGCCGGCGACCTCGGACGCGCGGCGTACCACTTCGTCTCCCGCGGTCTCGGGCCGACGGTGCTGGGCGTGCTCCTCTTCCACATCGCGCTGCCGTCGACACCGGTCGCGGTCGTGGGCTTCCTGGTCAGCCTCGCACTGGCGGTGGTGACCAGCTTCGGGGTGCGTTTCCTGGTGGCCTGCACAGCCTTCTGGCTGCTCGACCAGACCGGCGTGCGCACGATGTCGGGGGTGGTGGCACTGTTCTGCAGCGGCATGGTCCTGCCGTTGGTGATCTTCCCCGAGCCGCTCAAGAGCATCCTGCTGGCGCTGCCGTGGGCGTCGTACCTCCAGACGCCCGCCGACATCTGGCTCGGCCACCGGACCGGTCTCGACCTGCTCGCCGGGCTGGGTCTTGAGGCCTTCTGGGTCGTCGTCCTGCTCGCTCTGTGCCGGCTCATGCTCGGCGCCGCGACGCGCAAGGTGGTGGTCCAGGGTGGTTGATGCCACGAGTCGCCTCGCCGCTCGCCTGACCGACGTCCGTCGCGGACCCGGACAGTTCACGCAGATCGCCCGGATGTGGGTGCGGGCGGCGCTGGCCTACCGCACGTCGTTCTGGACCCTGACCATCGCCAACGGGCTGATCACGGTGCTCGACTTCGTCGGCCTGGCCCTGATGTTCCACACCATCGACCGGCTCGGAGGCTTCGAGCTGCGCGAAGTGGCGCTGCTCTACGGCCTCAGCGGGTTCGGCATCGGCGTGGCGCACCTGTTCATCGGGACGGTCGAGGACATCGGCACGCACGTACGCACGGGCACCCTCGACACGATGCTCACCCGCCCGGTCCCCCTCATCGTGCAGATCGGGGCGGACCGGTTCGCCTTTCGTCAGCTCGGGCGGGTCACCCAGAGCCTGGTCGTCCTGGGGTACGGCGCCGGAGCGGTCAGCTGGACGCCCGGGCGGATCCTGCTGGCCCTCGTCGCGGCCGGGGCGGCCAGCGTGATCTTCTTCGCGTTCTTCATCGGCTTCTCCTGCCTCCAGTTCTACACCGTTGACGCCGGGGAGACCTCGAACGCGTTCACCTACGGCGGCAACACCATGACGCAGTACCCGATGACGATCTTTCCGCGCGAGGTGCTCAAGTCGTTGACCTTCGTCATCCCGGTCGCCTTCGTGAACTGGTACCCGTGCCTGGCCCTGCTCGGTCGACCCGACCCGTTCGGCATGCCGTCCTGGTTCGCCTATCTCTCGCCCGTCGTCGCCGTGCTCACCCTCGCGCTGGCCGGCCTCGCCTGGCGCACCGGGCTCCGCCACTACAGCTCGACGGGGAGCTGACATGGGCTCGAGCAGCAACCCGCTCATCGAGGTGGCGGACCTGGGCCGGACCTTCGTGGTGCGGCGGCGCGACGGTGCCCGGAAGGGCCGGACGTTGCGTCGTACGACCGCACAGGTGCATGCCGTCCGCGACCTGACGTTCTCGATCGATGCCGGGGAGATGGTCGGCTACATCGGGCCGAACGGCGCGGGCAAGTCCACCACCATCAAGATGCTCACCGGCATCCTGGTGCCCACGGCTGGATGGCTCCGGGTCGCGGGGCTCGAACCGAGCCGGCAACGTACCGAGCTCGCGCGCCGGATCGGGGTGGTCTTCGGGCAGCGCACCACCCTGTGGTGGGACCTGCCGCTCCGCGACAGCTTCGCGCTGCTGCAGAAGCTCTACCGGGTCGAGCCCGCACGGCACCGACGCAACCTCGCGGAGTATGTCGAGCTGCTCGACCTCGGCGACCTTCTCGACACCCCTGTCCGGCAGCTCAGCCTCGGGCAGCGGATGCGCGGCGACATCACCGCGGCCCTGCTCCACGACCCCGAGATCCTCTACCTCGACGAGCCGACTATCGGGCTGGACGTGATCAGCAAGGGCCGGCTGCGCGACTTCCTGCGCACCCTCAACGCCGAGCGCGGCACCACCCTGCTCCTGACCACCCACGACCTCCAGGACATCGAGGCACTGTGCCGCCGCGTGATCGTGATCGACCACGGCCGCGCCGTCTTCGACGGCCCGCTGGCCGACCTGCAGCGCCGCGACGGCTCCCGACGTACGTTGGTCGTCGACCTCGTCGACGAGGCGCCGCCCATCGAGGTCGCGGGCGCGACCACCCGCAGGGTGGAAGGTCCCCGGCAGTGGCTGAGCTTCCCGGCCGACGCCAGCGCGGCGCCCATCGTGGCGGCCGTGGCCGCGTCGTACGACGTGGCAGACCTCTCCATCCAGGAACCCGACATCGAGGACGTGATCCGGCAGATCTACGCCGGCT
>JAWWPM010000452.1:0-2678 GCA_033854915.1 Nocardioidaceae bacterium | reverse complement strand
CAGGTCGTCGTACACGCCCGCGGTGACCCAGGTGGCCAGGATCGAGAAGGCGATCTCATCGCGCTCGACAGGGTCGGTGGAGCCCAGCATGGAGGTCAGCTCGGCGGTGAGTTCGGGCAGTGGCCGGTCGGTCGGCACCGCCATCTCGGCGGACCGGACCTGGTTCCAGTACGCCGTCGACAAGCCGTCCATCCTGCCAGTCGCGATCCATGAGGGCGAAGCCGACCGAGCCGGGTGTGACGATCACCCTAGGCTGAGGCGGTGCCGTCCCTGCTGGAGCTGGTCCGCAGCCACACCGACCTCGACGAAGGCGACGTCGGCCTCCTGCAGCTGCTGATGGCGGACTGGCAGATCATCGCCGACCTGTCGTTCGCCGACCTGGTGCTCTGGTTGCCGGACCGGGCCGGCACGGGCTTCTGGGCCGCCGCGCAGATGCGTCCCACGACCGGCCCGACAGCGTACGTCGACGACATCGTGGGCTCGTTCGTCGCGATCGGACGCCGGCCGATGCTCGACCGCGCGTACGACGACGCGCGGCTGGTCCGCGAGGGCGACCCGGAGTGGCGCGACGACGTCCCGGTGCGGGTGGAGACGATCCCGGTCCCGCGCGAGGGACGGGTGATCGCGGTGATCGCCCGCAACACCAATCTCCTCGGCGTGCGCACCCCGAGTCGTCTGGAGCTGTCGTATCTCCAGAGCGCCGCCGAGCTGACCGCGATGATCGCGGCGGGTGACTTCCCGCCGCTCGGCGGTCAGCGCAGCGACCATGCCGACTCTCCGCGCGTCGGTGACGGCTTCGTCCGGGTGGGTGCGGACGGCCGGGTCACCTACGCCAGCCCGAACGCACTGTCGGTCTACCGTCGGCTCGGCCTGTCCGGCGACCTCGACGGGCACGACCTGGCGGCGCTCACCCGCAAGCTCGTGCCGCCGCGGCGGCGCCCCGACGAGGAGACGCTCAGCGCCGTGCTGGGCGGGCGGGTGCACCGGGACACCGAGGTCGGCGACGACCAGGTGTCCCTGATCGTCCGGGCGATCCCGCTCCGCGCCGGGGGCGAGCACATCGGTGCGCTGGTGCTGCTCCGCGACGTCACCGACCTGCGCAGGCGCGACCGGGAGCTGGTCACCAAGGACGCGACGATCCGCGAGATCCACCACCGGGTGAAGAACAACCTGCAGACGGTGGCCGCCCTGCTCCGCCTCCAGGCACGCCGGATCGACTCGGTCGAGGCCAAGCTCGCGCTCGAGGAGGCGGTCCGCCGGGTCGGCTCGATCGCGATCGTGCACGAGACCTTGAGCCAGGAGGTGCACGACGAGGTCGCCTTCGATGAGATCGCGGACCGGCTGGGCGCCATGGTCACCGACGTGGGCGCGCGCGCCGACCGGGTCGTCGTCCGACGTACGGGGTCGTTCGGCGTCCTGCCCAACGAGTCGGCGACCGCCCTCGCCATGGTGCTGACCGAGCTCCTGCAGAACGCCGTGGAACACGGCTATCCCGACGACGAGCAGACCGGGTCGATCTCCGTGGAGCCACAACGGCTCGCGGGACGCCTGCGGGTCACCGTCGACGACGACGGCGTCGGCCTACCGGCCGGTTTCGACCCCGACGCCTCACTGAACCTCGGGCTCTCGATCGTGCGCACGCTCGTCGAGTCGGAGCTGGGCGGCCTGCTGGAGCTCCGGGCCGCTCCCCGGCGGGGAGCACGGGTCGTCGTGGATGTGCCGCTCGAGCGGTGATCCGCGGCGCCCTCAGGCGGTGCGCACGCGGGTGCGGGAGTTGCGGCGCTTGAGGGCGCGCCGCTCGTCCTCGCTGAGCCCACCCCAGACGCCGTGGTCCTGTCCCGCCTCCAGCGCCCACGCAAGGCACTGCTCGCGCACGTCGCAGCGTCGGCACACCTGCTTGGCCTCCTCTATCTGGAGGATGGCCGGGCCGGTGTTACCGATAGGGAAGAACAGTTCCGGATCCTCGTCGAGGCACGCAGAACGGTCACGCCAATCCATGAAGGGGCAGAGCTCACTTTCACAACGAGAACAAGTCGGGGCGCGCAGATGTGAATGCATTCACGAGCGCACCCTCCACAGTGGCAAGGATTCGATGGTGAGACAACCCCTCACGACGGTTGGTTTCGTCACAGGCCCGTCAGAAGCGCCGATTCGGGCTCCACGCCGGCTGCGGAACGGCCCGGGTCCCCACCGTAGGCTGGGCCGGTGACCGACGCCGCCGCGACCTCGCTACCGCCACCGCTCGTGGTGGCCGCGAGCCTGGCGGCGCTGGAGGGGCTCCTGGTGCTGGGGTACGGCGTGCTCGAGGCGGTCAACCTGCACGCCGACCGGGCGGCGATGGGGATCACGACCGCGGTCTTCTTCGGGCTCCTCGGCTTCGCGCTGGTCTCCTGCGCGTGGCTGGTCACCCGCGGCCGGCCGGGGGCCCGCGCCCCGATCATCGTGGTGCAGCTGATGCTCCTGGGCCTGGCGTGGAACCTGCGCGGCGGCTCGACCACGTGGGTCGCCGTCGGGGTGGCGGTGGCCGCAGCCCTGGTGCTGGCCGGTCTGCTCCACCCGGCGAGCATCGCGGCGCTGACCGACGGCGACGCCGATCGGGCCGGCGACCACGCGCCGTAGCCCACGTCGTACGACTCGTCCCTTCCGCCCCACACCTCGGGCGGTGTTGACGCTTCCCG
>JAWWPM010000451.1:0-9666 GCA_033854915.1 Nocardioidaceae bacterium | reverse complement strand
AGGGCCTTCGCCGGAGGTACGACGACGTCTTCCTGCCGTTGTACGGCGCCCACCAGGCGCAGAACGCCGCGACCGCGCTGGCCGCGGTCGAGTCGTTCGGGGGCACCGACCCCTTGGGTGATGACCTGGTCCGCGAGGCGTTCGCCCGGGCGACGTCGCCGGGTCGACTCGAGATCATCCGGCGCAGCCCGATGATCCTGCTCGACGCCGCGCACAACCCGCACGGAGCCGCCGCCGCGGCCGCTGCCCTCGAGGACTCCTTCGCCTTCGACCCGCTGATCGGCGTGGTCGGCGTGATGGCAGACAAGGACCACGAGGGCCTGCTCGGCGCCCTCGAGCCGCACCTCGCGCACATCGTCTGCACCCAGAACTCCACCGAGCGGGCGCTCCCGGCCGACCGGCTCGCCGTCGTGGCCCGCGAGGTCTTCGGCGCCGACCGGGTCAGCGTCGAGCCGCGGCTGGCCGACGCGATCGACCAGGCGACCGGTCTGGCCGAGTCGGGCGAGTCGCCCGGCGCATCGTGGGGCACCTCGATCGGATCCGGCGCGGTGCTGGTCACCGGCTCGGTGGTCACCGTCGGCGAGGCGCGAGCCCTGCTGCGCCGGCGCGGGAGCGGCGGCTCGTGAGCCGGGACGAGCAGCGTTCACCCAAGCGCGGGATGTGCGCCGCGATCCTCTCGCTCGAGGCGGTCGCGCTCGGCCTGACCACCCCGGTGATGATCAACCTGGCGAACGTCCCGTGGCGCACCGCCTGTTGGATCGGGCTCGGCCTCTGCCTCGCCTGCCTGGTGCTGGCCGGGCTGCTGCGCTCCGAGATCGCCTACGTCGTGGGCTGGGCCATCCAGGTCGCCGCGATCGGGCTGGGCTTCGTGGTGCCGATGATGTTCGTGCTCGGCGCGATCTTCGCGCTGCTGTGGGGCACGGCGTATTTCCTGGGCCGCAGGATCGAGCGCGAGCGGGCGGCCGCCTACGCCGCCTTCGAGGCCGAGCGCACCTGATCGCGCGGCTCAACCCAGGCCGCGGACCACCGCGGTGAGGGCCCGGTCGAGCTCGTCGTCGGTGCAGCCGCCGAAGCCGATGATCACGCCCGACAGCCGCGCAGTGCGGCAGTAGTCACGCAGCATCGGCACCTCGAAGCCCGCCTCGCGGGCCACCGCCTGGACACGTAGGGCGCGTGCCTGGGACGTCGGCACGGTGGCGTACATCCCTGCCACCGGCAGGATCGGTGCGGCCAGGGGGCTCAGCGCCTCGGTCACGCGCTGGGCGCGGCCGGCATAGGTACGTCGTGCCGAGCGCACCACCTGGTCGACGTAGCCGTCGCGGAGCAGTGAGACGAAGGCCCGCTGCACCGGCCAGGGCGGGACGTCGTGGGTGACCTCGCGGCGCGCGAGGATCGCCCGGTGCAGGGCCGGCGGCGCGACCAGCCAGCCGAGCCGCATGCTCGGCGCCACCGTCTTGCTCGTCGTGCCGAGGTACGCCACGCGGTCGCGGTCGAGCGCGGCCAGCGCCGGCACCGGTGCGACGTCGTAGCGGAACTCCGAGTCGTAGTCGTCCTCGATGACGACGGCGCCGGCTGCGTGCGCGGCGGCCAGCAGCGAGATGCGCGCGGATCCCGGCATCACCGGGCCGAGCGGGTGCTGGTGGGCGGGCGTGACGTAGACCCCGACGGCTCCGGTGAGGTCGGTGACCTGCTCGGTGGCCGGCAGGTCGCGGATCGCGCGGCCCGACGCGCGGATGGCCTCGGCCGCGGCGCGGTAGCCGGGGTCCTCGTGGGCGACCGGACCGGGCGGCAGCGCCGCCAGCACCTGGCCGAGGCCGCCGATCGTGCCGCTCGTCACCAGGATCTCGTCGGGCTCGCAGACCAGCCCGCGGGTGCGGGCCAGGTGCGCCGCCAGCTCGGCGCGGAGGGTGGGCAGGCCGGCCGCGTCGTCGTACGCCGGGGGAGGGACGGCCGCGGAGACGTCGCGCCAGGCCCGACGCCAGGCCACCCGGTGCCGCGGGTCGATCCACGGGGTCCCGGTGTCGAGGCGGAGCAGCCCGGAGCCGGGGCGCGGCGCCGGCGTCGGGCGGTGTCGCACCGGCGCCGTCGCACCGGCCGCGACGAAGGTGCCCGACCCTCGGCGGCTCTCGAGCCAGCCCTCGGCCGCGAGCTGGTCGAAGGCCTGCTCGGTGACCGAGCGAGAGACCCCGAGGTCGGCGGCCAGGGCGCGGGTGCTGGGCAGCCGCGAGCCCACGGCGAGCACACCACCCACCAGAGCGTCACGGATCTGGCCGGCGACCTGGCTACGGAGGGGTGCGGCGGCGGACCGGTCGAGCACCAGCGGTACGGCGAGCGAGTGGCTCATCAAAGTGTCCTGTCGAAATGGCAGCTGAATGGCCCGGTTCGACAGGCCACTTCTGCCTCAGAATAGCGCCATGAACGGATCGCTCTCGCCCACCGCCCGCACCACCCTGACCCGCCACCGCGAGCGGGGCAGCGAGGACCGGGCCGACCTCTTCGCGGTGCTCGAGGAGTCGCTGGTCTGCCACGTGGGCATCGTGCGCGACGGGCAGCCGGTGGTGCTGCCGGCGGTCTTCGCCGTCGACCGGGACGGTCCCGACGAGGGCGGCACCCTCTACCTGCACGGGTCGGTGGCCGCGCCGTGGTTGGCGCAGGCGCCCCAGACTCCCGTGTGCGCGACCTTCACCCTGGTCGACGCGGCGGTGGTCGCCCGCGCGTCGTTCAGCCACTCCCTGAACTACCGCTCCGCGGTGGTGATGGGGCCGGCCCGACGCGTCGAGGACGAGGCCGAGCGCGACCATGCACTGGCCCTGATCGTTGACCAGGTGATCCCCGGGCGCTCGGCGACCCTGCGTGCCAACACCCGCAAGGAGCTCGCGGCCACCGTCGTGCTCGCCGTACCCCTCGCCGAGGCGTCGGTGAAGGCCCGCACCGGCCCACCGTCCGACGAGCCGGAGGATGTCGCGACCGGGACCTGGGCCGGGCTGGTGCCGCTGCGGGTCACGGCCGGTGAGATCGAGGCCTCGACCGAGGGCCCGGTGCCCGACGACGTGCTCCGCCGCGTGGCTTGGTGGAGCGCTCGCTAGGGTTTCGCCCATGGAGCGCACCCTTGTCCTCGTCAAGCCCGACGGCGTACGCCGTGGCCTCACCGGTGAGGTGATCCGGCGGATCGAGGCGAAGGGCTACCGCCTCGCCCGGCTCGAGCTGCGCACGGCCGATCGCGACCTGCTCTCCGAGCACTACGCCGAGCACCACGGCAAGCCGTTCTACGAGCCGCTGGTGGAGTTCATGATGTCGGGGCCGGTGGCCGCGATGGTCGTCGAGGGCGAGCGCGTGGTCGAGGGTTTCCGTTCGCTGGCCGGCGCCACCGACCCGACCAAGGCCGCGCCGGGCACCATCCGCGGCGACCTGGGGCGCGACTGGGGGGAGGCCGTGCAGCAGAACATCGTGCACGGCTCCGACGCCCCGGAGTCCGCCGAGCGCGAGATCGCGATCTGGTTCGGTCGCTGAGCGGGGAGTCGGGCCGCCACGAGAGCCGCTCTAGGCCGGGAACGTCCCGACGAACTGCCCCAGGGAGGGCTTCCCCAGGTGACCGGCCTGCTGCATGATGCCGGGGGTCTCGGGGTCGGTGGCGAACGCGGCCCAGCCCTGCTCGTCCCAGTCGAAGAGCACCCACACCCGGTCCTCCTCCAGGGGGTCGCGGTAGACCGTCGCGCCCTTCGACCCGTGGGAGCCGCGCTTGTCCGCACCGGCCGATCCGAACACGGTGAGGAACTGGTCGAGGTCCTTGACCTGCGTCGTTGCCAGGATCATCTGAGTCTCCTTCGTCTCGCCCCGGAGCCGAATGGATCCGGGGGCTTCCGGCCCTGGTGGCCGGGTCGAGGGAATCTTGTTACTCGGAGGGGTTCGCGCACATGAGGAGATCTCCTCATTCCGGGGCATCGGTTCCCGGGACTCGATCGAGCGGTCATCCGGTGGCCGGCTCCACGAGCCCGTGGTCCATGGCCCACCGGGTGGCCGCGGCCCGGTTGGTGACCGCGAGCTTGATGTAGATGTGCTGGATGTGGTTGTCGGCGGTCTTGGCGGAGATGAACAGCCGCTCCGACATCTCGCGGGTGGTCGCCCCTTCGGCGATCAGCCGCAGCACCTGGGCCTCGCGGGCAGTCAGGTTGGCCGGACCGGCCCGCTCGGCGGCCACGACGAGGGCTCGGCTGGCCTCGCCGATCTGGTGCAAGGCGTACGCCGACGCCTCGGGCAGGTCCCATGCGGCGCCACTGGCCGCACAGCGGTCGGCCCGCTCCCGACCGAGGTTGTCGCGGAGCCGACCCTCGAGGTCACTCAGCGACGGGACGTGGTGGAAGCTCGCCGGGTATCGGGACATGGCTCCGAGGAGGGTGCCGGCGACGGCCGGCCGCCCGAGCCGCTCGAAGAGCGCCGGCAGGCTGGCCAGGGTGATCGTCAGCTGCGCCACGGCGCCGTTGCGCGCGAAGGCCTCGATCGCCGCACCGAAGCGCGTCAGGGCCGTCTCCAGCTGGCCGTCGGAGGTGTGCAGCAGCCCGGCGTCCCGGGCCATGAACCCTTCGAAGAACCGGACGTCGTGCTCGCCGAGGTAGGCAACACCCTCGTCCCAGGTCTCCAGGGCACGGTGCGGGTCCACCTTCGACAGGGCCAACCCCACGATCCACATCGTGTAGGCGACCCAGTACGGGTTGCCGAGCCCACGCGCCGCCTCCAGCGCCGCACCGGTCAACGCCAGCGCCTCGTCGACCCGTCCGGCCGACTGCAGGCCGTCGACGTAGGCGGCGACCGCGAACGCGCGGCTCGGGCCCGGCAGCTCGGCGACGTCGTGGGTCAGCTCGATGTAGCGCCCGAGGTTGCCGCAGTAGACCTGGCCGAGCGCCTCGATGAACATGGCGTACCCGGGCTCACAGGACTCGTAGCCGTCGCGAGCCTCCAGCTCGGTGGCACGGTGGGCGTTGGCGGTCGCGGTGGCGGCCCGCCCGACGAAGCAGGCATAGCCCGCTGCGGCGTACAGGCGGGGGAGACGTCGTACGTCGGCGGCGGTGGCCTCGGCGAGCAACGACTCGGCCCAACCGATCGTCTCGAACAGCTCGATGGAGAAGCCCATCAACGCCGCATGGGCGGCGATGTCGGTGGCCACGGCGACCTGGCCGCGTTCACGGCTCCAGCCGAACGCGGACCGCAGATTGGCCAGCTCTGCGTGCACCCAGTCCACCTCACGCCGCCAGAGTGGGCCGTTCCACCGCTCCCACCGTGCGACCGTCTCGCTCGCGAAGTGGACGGCGTGTTGATCGCGGCCCGCCTCGCGCTCGGCCGGCGAGAGGAGGTCGTCGGCATAGGCCCGGATCGTCTCGAACAGGCTGTAACGAGTGCGGTCGCCGTGGTGGGCGACGACCAGGGACTTACGCACCAACGAGTCCAGCACGCGCAGGACCTCGATGTCGTCGGCCGTCCCGAGGACGGCGCACAGGGCCGGCAGGTCGAAGCCGCCCGCGAACACCGACGCCGTCCGCAGCGCAGAGCGCTCGGCGTCGTCCAGCAGGTCGTAGGACCAGGCGACCGTGCGCCGCAGGGTGGACTGACGGCCCGGTCCGTACTCCGGGCCGGTCAGCAGGCGGAACCGGTCACCGAGCCGGTCGCGGACGTCCATCGCGCTCATGGCCGCCATCCGAGCGGCCGCGAGCTCGATGCCCAGGGGGAGACCGTCGAGGGTCTCGCAGATCTCGACCACCGCCGCCACGGTCTGCTCGTCGAAGAGGCCGAAGCCGGGGCGGGCAGTGGCCGCACGGTCCACGAACAGCATCACCGCTTCGGACGTCACGCCGCCGGCGACGGCCAGCGGCGACACCGACACGAGCTCCTCGCCCGCCGTCCCGATGTCCTCCCGTGAGGTCGCCATCATCCGGGGGGTCTCGGAGCGGTCGATGACCTTCTCGATCGCGGCGGCGGCCGCCGCCAGGACGTGCTCGCAGTTGTCGACCACGATGAGCATGCGTCGTCCAGCCACTGCCTCGGCGACGGTGTCGACGACGGGCGTCTCGCCCTGGGGTGTGATGCCGAGAGCCTCGGCGAGGGCGTAGGGCACCGCCTCGGGATCCTGGACCGGGGCCAGCTCGACGACCCACACGCCGTCCGGGAAGTCGTCGGCCAGGTGCTCGGCAACGGCCAGCGCCAGCCGGGTCTTGCCCACACCTCCGACGCCTCTCAGGGTCACCAGCTGATGCGTGCGCACCAACGCCGCGACCGCGGACAGGTCGTGCTCGCGTCCGATGAGGGACGTGGCGAACCTCGACACCTGGCCATGCCATGCCGCTCGGCTCACGTCCTCAGTCTGGCAAAGACGACGACGGAGCGGGTCCGGGTGGCCGTGAGTAGCCTTGGTCGTCACCGGGGGAGGTCCCAGATGGACGATCTGACATTGCTGGCGCACGCGGAGCAGGAGCTGAGCGGAGTCATCTCCAGCCTCGATGCCCAGGAGCTGGACCTGATCAGCAACTGCGCTCCGTGGACCGTCCGCCGTCTCGCCAGCCACGTGCTCAAGAACCAGCTGTTCTGGGCCGGCCTGGTCACCGGGCAGGACCTCATGGCGCAGGACGAGGCCATGGCCGCGGTGCCGTACGAAGGAGCACTCGGGCCGATCGCGGCGGAGGTCACCGACCGAGCGGTGCAGCTGTGGCGGACCCCGGGAGTGCTGGCCGCCCAGCACGTCACGCCCTTCGGTCAGCTGCAAGGGGCGGTCGTCGTCAACTTCGCCCTCGTCGATGCCGGCGCCCATGCGTGGGACCTCGCGGCGAGTGTCGGCCGCCCCATCGAGTTCCCGGCCGAGTGGATCCCGGGGATGTCGAGGGTTGTCGAGCTGACCTGTACCGAGCACGCAGTCGAGATCGGCCTGATCAAGGCGCCCACCCGGCCACCAGCCGGCGCGACCGAGACGCAGCGGTTGATGGCGTTGGCCGGCCGGACCGTCGCGAGCTGAGCCCCGCAGGCAGCTCCAGGGGGTCACCGAGCTCGGCACTCGAGTAAGGGCTTGGCTGCTGAACATCGCTCGACCGCTCATCCTCGCCATCACGGCTCTCGGACTGCGCGACGCGGGTCAGTGCGCCGAGGCCAGGATGGCTGCCGCGGCCTCGACGAGGACGTGTCGTTGGTGGCGGTCGTCGAGCGGGATCTCGGCTCGTGCCGAGATGACCCCGATCAGGGCGGCGGTTGTGGCGTGGGCGCGGGTCCGCACCGCGGGGTCGGTGGCGAGCGCGGAGCCGACCAGGAGGGACTGGATCCGGGTGGTCAGCCCGGCGACGCGCGGTCCGAGCCCGGCGATGGTGGTCGCGGTGGTGAACCGGCTCAGCAGTGAGACCACGCCGCGGTGTGCGGCGAGCACGTCGACCAGCGCAGCGAGCATGGCGCGTTGTTCGTCGGCGGTGGGACGGTCGCTGACCGGGACGGTGTCCAGAGTCCTGGTGAGGTCGTTGAGGTAGGGGTCGACCACGTTGCGGAGCAGGTCCTCCTTGGTGCGGAAGTGGTACAGCGCGGCCTGGCGGGTCATGCCGACCTTGCCGGCGATGTCGTCGAGGGAGGTGGCGCCGTAGCCGTCGTGGACGAAGAGCTCCACCGCGGCCGCGAGGATGATCTGCCTGGCGTCCTCGGCGGTCCTGCGCGTACGCCGCACGGTGGGTCCCTTCCTGGGTAAAAGTCTTCCCCGACAGTGCGAAAAGTCCGCAAAGTCCAGCGGCGGAGGGTGCCGCAGGTGTCTAATGATGGTACTGACTTACGAGTAAGTCAGTTGAATCGAGAAGATGCAACGACCGCAGGGCGTGGCGGACGCGGACGGGCCGGGGGGCCGGTCGCGATCGGCCGGGGGACGCCCGGAAAACGCGGTCCGGGGCACCTTCCTGTCACCCGGCTCCTGCCGGGTGGCCACCGGGCCCGGGGGGACCCGTGGCCACCCGGCCGGTCCCCGTTCACGCCTCGACGCCGGAGACTGTCTGGGCATCGCGTGCCCGCTCACTCGGCAACCGATGACTCCATGCCGGCGTCCCATGACCGAGACCGGCCGTGAGGAGGATCCGGATGCGCCCACGTTCCTGGTGCTGGCCTCTGGTTGGCCTGGTCCTCGAAGCGTGCAGCATGTGGGCTCCCGTCGGGCCATCCGGATCCGACGGCGGCAGACCTGTGGTGGTGAGGACGCCGACCACGACGCCCACCTCTCGCGCCCGAGCCGAGACGCACAGGATGCGGGGAACCAACGGGAACGACGTTCTGGTCGGAACGTCGGGCCGCGACCTCATGAACGGCCTGCGCGGCATCGACAGCATCCGGGGTCGGGGAGGCGACGACGAGCTCCGCGACTACACCGGGGTCGGCATCGGCAGACGGCTGGTCACCACACCCGATGGCTACTACGGCGGCGCGGGGGACGACGTGATCTACTCCAGCCGGCACGACCACGTGCACGCGGGGCCAGGGGACGACACGGTCTATGCGGACTACCTCGCACCCGGAGACGTCATCGTCTGCGGGCCCGGTCGAGATGTCGTCATCACCAACGACGTCTTTCCGGGGATCCTCCTGAGGGGGTGCGAGCAGCTGCGGATCGAGTACGCCGGATGATCAGGCCCTGGTGCCGTGGCCGAGCAGTCCGCCGAGCACGTCGCCGAGGATGCCGCCCATCGGGTTCGAGCCGGTGGACGCGCCGCCGGCGCCCTGGGCCGCACCCTGCAGCACCTGGGACAGCACCCCCCCGAGCACGCCGCCGCCGACAGCCCCGCCCAGGGCCCCTCCGGTCGAGCCCGTGACCCGCTTGGCGAGGTAGGACATCACGATCGGCGCGAGCAGCGGCATCAGCTTGCCCACCAGGCCGCTGGAGACGCCGGTGGCACCGAGCTGGTGGACGACCTGGTCCTGCTGGGCGCCGAAGATGTGGGCGGCGACCTTCCGGCCGTCGGCCGGGTCGACCTCGGTGGTGTCGATGGTGCCGGAGGCGAGGCCGTTCTGATGCTGGGTCAGCGCCTGCGCGAGGGACGCCTCGCCGGCCGGGTCCTGGGCGTTGGCGTGCACCCCGCCGAAGAGAGCCGGCAGGACCGCCGCGGCGGCCTGCTGCACCTCCGCCGGATCGGCACCGACCTGCTGGGCCAGCTTCGCCACGTCGAGGTTGCCGAGGATGTCCTGGATGGGGTCACTGCTCATCCTCGGACCGTACTCCCCGTCGTACGCCGTCGGACAGGCACAAAACCGCAGGTCACGCGGCGTGGCACCCGAGCCACGGACCGAGCCGAACCTAACCTGCGAGTGGGTCGGCGTGCGCTGCGTCGTCCCACGGGGGCGCAGGTGCGGCGCCTCTTCCCCACGTACGACGCGAAACCTGCGAGGCGAGCGCATGGCGAACAGCATCATCGGCCGTGACATGGCGGTCGATCTCGGGACCGCCAACACCCTGGTCTACGTCCGGGGCAGGGGCATCCTGCTCGACGAGCCGAGCGTGGTCGCGCTCAACCAGACCACCGGCGAGATCCTCGCGGTCGGCCACGAGGCGAAGCGGATGATCGGCCGCACCCCCGACAACATCAGCGCCATCCGGCCGATGAAGGACGGCGTGATCGCCGACTTCGAGGCGACCGAGCAGATGCTGCGCTACTTCATCCAGCAGGT
>JAWWPM010000450.1:0-4486 GCA_033854915.1 Nocardioidaceae bacterium | reverse complement strand
GGTCGCAAGCTCGACGACGTGATCGAGGACGCGATCGAGAAGCGGATGGGTGAGGGCTGGGAGCGCCCGACCGGCGGCAAGGTCGGCCGGGTCACCACCCATGCCACGGCGATCGACGACTACGCCGCGCACCTGGTCGGCACCATCTCGCACTCGCTGGCCGGCCTGAAGGTGGTCCTCGACTGCGCCCACGGCGCCGCGTCGGTTGCCGGTCCCCAGGCGCTGCGTGCCGCGGGCGCCGAGGTGGTTGCGATCTGCGCCGAGCCCGACGGGCTCAACATCAACGAGGGCTGCGGTTCCACCCACCTCGAGCCGCTGCGCGCCGCGGTGGTCGAGCACCGCGCCGACATCGGGTTCGCGCTCGACGGCGACGCCGACCGGGTGCTCGCGGTCGACGCCGCCGGCGAGGTCGTCGACGGCGACCAGATCCTGGCGATCCTGGCGATCGCGATGCGGGAGCGCGGCGAGCTGCACGCCGACACCGTGGTGGCGACGGTGATGAGCAACCTCGGGTTCGTGCACGCGATGCGCGAGCACGGGGTCGGCGTACGCCAGACCAAGGTCGGGGACCGCTACGTGCTGGAGGCGATGAAGGTCTCCGGCTACAACCTGGGCGGCGAGCAGTCCGGCCACGTGATCATGAGCGTCCACGCGACCACCGGCGTCGGCATCCTGGCCGCCCTGCTGGTGCTCGACCGGATGGCGTCGACCGGCCGTCCGATCGCCGAGCTGGCAGGCGTGATGACCCGGCTGCCGCAGGTGCTGGTCAACGTGTCCGACGTCGACAAGGCGCGCACCGACGAGGACGCGGTCGTCGCGGCCGCGGTCTCCGAGGCCGAGGCCGAGCTCGGCGACACCGGCCGGGTGCTGCTCCGACCCTCGGGCACAGAGCAGCTGGTGCGGGTGATGGTCGAGGCCAGCACCGCGGACCAGGCCGAGGCGATCGCCGGCCGGCTGGCCGACGTCGTACGCCTCCGGCTCGCCCTGATCTGACCCCCGGCCCGAGCCCGGCGACACGCCCGGGCCGGGCCCCGGACGGAACAGGGCGCGCGTTGGACCGGTTGGGCCCCTCATGACCAACACACCCGAGAAGATCGTGTACACCGCCCGCGCCACCGTCACCGGCGGCCGCAAGCAGGGCCACGCCGTCTCGAGCGACGGCGTCCTGGACCTGCAGCTGACCGCCCCGAAGGAGACCGGCGGACCCGGCACCGGCACCAACCCCGAGCAGCTCTTCGCCGTAGGGTACGGCGCCTGCTTCCAGGGCGCGCTCGGCCTGGTCGCGAAGAAGGACGGCGTGGACGCCGACGGCTCCGAGGTGGAGGTGGCGATCGGGTTCGGCCCGGAGGGCGACTCGTTCGCGATCACCGCGGAGATCACGGCGCGCATCCCGGGGGTCGACGACGCGACCGCGCAACGCCTGGTCGAGGCCGCACACGAGGTCTGCCCGTACTCGAAGGCGACCCGCGGCAACGTCCCCGTGAGCCTGGTCGGTCTCGCCGCCTGACCGCGCCCCGCACCGATCCTCGGCCCGGCACCGGATACCCGGTGGCCGGGCCGAGTCACGTGCCCTAGCGTCGTCGCCCGTGGAGATCACCGCGGTCGACCCGCACGACGAGGAGCAGGTGCGCGCCTGGCACGCCGTCTACGAACGGTCGCAGACCGACGGGCGCGAGTACTCCAGCCCGTGGCGCCTGGCGGAGGTCGCGGTCGAGCTCCGCAACCCGGGGCGACGCCGCCGGCTGCTCGGCTTCGCCGGTCTCGTGGACGGGGACGTGGTGGCCTCGGGCGCGCTGTCGCTGCCGCAGCTCGACAACCGCAACACCGGCGTCGTGATGGTCGACGTCGACCCGCCCGCCCGCCGGCAGGGGTACGGCGCCGCGATGCTGGCGCACCTCGAGGCGCTGGCCGCCGCCGACGGGCGCACGCTGCTCAACACCGACACGTTCTACCCGTACGACGCTCCCGCCAACGGGTCCGGCCACCCCAACGCCGACTTCGCGACCCGGCACGGCTACGTGTTCGGACTGGGCGACGTGCACCGCCGGCTGGCGATGCCGGCCGACGGCACCCTGCTCGAGCGGCTGGCGGCGGAGGCCAGTCCGCACCACGCGGCGTACCGGATCCTGGGCTGGCGCGGAAGGATCCCGGAGGAGCACCTGGCGGAGTTCGCCCGGATCAACGCCAGCCTGATGACCGAGGCGCCGTCGGGAGAGGTGGAGCGCGAGGCCGAGTCCCCCGACGCCGACGCGATGCGCGACGACGACGCGCTGCGCGCCGAGCAGGGGCGCACGCCGTACGTCACGGTGGCGTACGCCGGCACCGGCGAGATGGTCGCCTACACGACGATCATGCTGAGCCGGCACGAGCCCGGTCGGTGCTTCCAGTGGGGCACCGTGGTCGACCCTCGGCACCGCGGCCACCGGCTCGGCATCGCGGTCAAGGTGGCCAACCTGCGCCAGGTGCAGGACCACGAGCCCGACCTGCGCGAGCAGTTCACCTACAACGCCGAGGTGAACGCGCACATGGTCGCGATCAACGAGGCGCTCGGGTTCGTCCCCGTCGAGCGGCTCGGCGAGTTCCAGAAGCGTCTCTGAACGACTGCTGAACGCCCCGGGTCCCCGGGGACGGGTGACCTCCCTTGGGGTGGGAGTAGCGGCCCCGGATCGGGGGCACCGTGGAAGTTCCTCCCCACGAACGGAACCGACATGCCCGATCCCGCACCCTCCAGCACCGCAGACCCGAGCACCGGTGAGCTGGTGCGCCAGCTCTCGGAGCAGACATCCCGCCTGGTCCGGGACGAGCTGGCGCTGGCCAAGGTCGAGATGACGGAGAAGGCCAGGCACGTCGGTCTCGGTGCCGGCCTCTTCAGCGGTGCCGGCGTCCTCGCCCTGTACGGCGTCGGGGCGCTGGTGGCGACCGCGATCCTCGGCCTCGCCCAGGCGCTGCCCGCGTGGCTGGCCGCCCTGACCGTGACCGTCGTCCTGTTCGGCGTCGCCGGTGTGGCGGCCCTGCTGGGCAAGCGCCAGATCGACGACGGCACCCCGGTCGCGCCCGAGCGCACGATCGAGAACGTCAAGCAGGACCTCGACACCGTCAAGGAGGCACGGCGCCATGACCACGCCTGAGCAGAACCGATCCCCCGCCCCGACCGGCCGGGAGGCGATCGAGGCCGACATCGAGGCCACGCGCGCCGACCTCGGCGAGACGGTGGACGCGCTGAGCCGCAAGCTGGACGTGAAGTCGCGTGTGAAGTCCAGCGCTGCCGACACCCGCGCCCGCGTGCAGGCCCGCGCCAGGCAGCAGCCGGCCGTCCCGGCGGCGGTGCTCGTGGGTCTGGTGGTCGTCGTCGGCCTGGTGGTCTGGCGGCGCCGGTCATGACCAGCACGACCTCGCGCGGCGACGCGCGCCACGCCGCAGCGGTCCGCGGCGAGGACGCCCCCGACAGTCCCGCCGAGCTGACCCGCACCTCCTGGTTCTACGTGCTGCGCAAGACCGCGCGGGAGTTCAGCCGCGACCAGTGCACCGACCTCGCGGCCGCTCTCACCTACTACGCGGTGCTCGCGCTGTTCCCGGCGCTGATCGCCCTGCTGTCGCTGGTCGGGCTGGTCGGCCAGGGGCCGGCGACCGCCCACACGATCACCGACGTCCTCCGGCAGGTGGGCGCCGGCTCCGTCGCGAAGACGCTGGGGCCGACCCTGACCTCGCTGAGCACGGCGTCCGGCAAGGCGGGTCTCGGCTTCGTGGTCGGCCTGGTCGCCGCCCTGTGGTCGGCGAGCGGCTACGTCGGGTCGTTCGGCCGTGCGATGAACCGGATGTACGAGGTCGACGAGGGTCGGCCGGTCTGGAAGCTGCGTCCGGTGCAGCTCCTGGTCACCCTGGTGGCCGTGCTGCTCGCCGCCCTGGTGGCCGTCGCGCTCGTGCTGACCGGCCCGGCCGCGACCGCGGTCGGCGACGCGATCGGGCTCGGGTCCACCGCGCTGCTGGTCTGGAACATCGCGAAGTGGCCCGTGATGCTGCTCGTCGTGGTGGCGATCGTGGCCCTGCTCTACTACGCCACTCCCAACGTCAAGCAGCCGCGGTTCCGGTGGATCAGTGTCGGTGCGGCGGTCGCGATCGTGGTCTGGATCCTGGCCTCCGCCGCCTTCGGGCTCTACGTGGCCACCTTCTCCAGCTACGACAAGACGTACGGCGCGATGGCCGGCGTCGTGGTGTTCCTGCTCTGGCTGTGGATCACCAACCTGGCGCTGCTGTTCGGCGCCGAGCTCGACTGCGAGCTGGAGCGCGGGCGCGAGCTCCAGGCCGGACTGGCCGCCGAGGAGACGCTGCAGCTTCCCGCTCGCGACACCCGCGGGCTCCGCAAGCAGGAGCGCAAGCGCACCAAGGACATCGCCCGCGGCCGTGAGCTCCGGCTCAGCCGGGGCGAGAGCGCCGACCCCGACGACACAACCGGCACCGTGACCAAGGAGTCCGATCATGCCCGCTG
>JAWWPM010000449.1:0-5153 GCA_033854915.1 Nocardioidaceae bacterium | reverse complement strand
AACGCGGTGCTGTCGACCCAGCCCGCCGGGGCGACGATCTTCTCCCTTGATGCGCCCGCGGTGCCGGCCATCGCCGGGCGCGACAGCATCTGGCCCTGGCAGCTGTTCGACACCCGGATGCTGAGGTTTCTCGATCACACCCAACCCGGCGGGCTCCGGGGTCTCGCCGCTCGGCTCGCATCCGAACGTACGACCTTCGTCGTCATGGCCCCCCACTACCCCGGGCAGTGGCAACGAGGCGTCGTGCGACGGGAGTACTCGAAGGTGGGTCACGGCCCGGGGTGGACCTGGTACCTCAGCAGGACGGCGGGTCGGAGCGCGCTGGTCCAGGCACGCGCGGCCAACTCGGCGGCGATGAGCGCGTACGCGACCGAGGTCCGCGCCCATCGGCGTTGGTTGGGATAGGGGGAACCGACTTGCGGCGCCGGGCGGTGCTCGGTTGGGTGGACCCGTGAGTGACCAGGCCGCACGCAGCTTTCCCGACATGTGGGTCGACCCCGAGGACGACCCGCGCGAGACCGGTGCCATGCCGGTCGGCGAGAAGTCGGTGCTGACCGAGTACCTCGACCGCTACCGGATGACGTTCGAGATGAAGTGCGAGGGACTCGACGCCGAGCAGCTGGCACGGCGCTCGGTGCCACCGTCCAGCATGTCCCTGCTCGGTCTGGTCCGGCATCTCGCCCGCGTTGAGCACCACTGGTTCCGCCGGGCGCTCGAGGGCCAGGAGGAGCTGCCGCGGCTCTACCGCACCGAGGTGGACCACGACCTCGACTTCAACGGCGCGGTCGCCGACGAGGCCGTCGTCGCCGACGCGTGGGAGTCGTGGAAGGGCGAGGTCGCGCACGCGCGGGCCTGGCTGGAGTCCGCGAGCGACCTCGGCGACACCTTCGACCACCAGGGCGACGAGGTCGAGATCCGCGACGTCGTCGTGCACATGATCGAGGAGTACTCCCGGCACTGCGGTCACGCCGACCTCCTCCGCGAGTGCATCGACGGCCGGACCGGCCAGTAGCCTGACCGATGTGAGCGAGGAAAGGGCCTGGGGCTTCGGTCTGGCCAGTGTCGTGACCAGCGGCGCGAGCGAGGGCACCGTCCTCGACGCGTGGTTCCCCGCCCCCGCGCTGGGCACACCGCCGGCCGACGCCACCGCTCCCGAAGGGCTCGACGCCCTGGCCCGCGAGCACGTCGTACGACGGGTGCGCACCGAGGTCGTGCGGGTCGAGATCGACCTCGACGCGGCACCTCGCGACACCGCCGACGCCTACCTGCGGCTCCACCTCCTCTCGCACCGACTGGTCCGCCCGCACGCGCTCAACCTCGTCGGCATCTTCGGCGTCCTGCCCAACGTGGTGTGGACCAGCGCCGGCCCGTGCCCGGTCGACGACTTCGAGGCGACCCGGCTCCGGCTGCGGGGCGACGGGCCGGTGCAGGTCCTCGGCGTCGACAAGTTCCCGCGGATGACCGACTACGTCGTCCCCGCCGGTGTGCGCATCGCCGACGCCGACCGGGTCCGCCTCGGCGCCCACCTCGCCGACGGCACCACGGTGATGCACGAGGGCTTCGTCAACTACAACGCCGGCACGCTCGGCACGTCGATGGTCGAGGGCCGGATCACGGCTGGTGTCGTGGTCGGCGACGGCTCGGACGTGGGCGGCGGCGCGTCGATCATGGGCACCCTGTCGGGTGGCGGCAAGGAGGTCGTCAGCATCGGCGAGCGCTGCCTGATCGGGGCCAATGCCGGCATCGGCATCTCGCTCGGCGACGACTGTGTGGTGGAGGCCGGCTGCTACGTCACCGCCGGCACCAAGGTCACCCTCCCCGACGGACGCGTGGTGAAGGCGCTCGACCTCTCCGGTGGCAGCCACCTGCTGTTCCGCCGCAACTCGGTCACCGGCACCGTCGAGGTGGTGCCGTGGAAGGCCGGTGGCGTCGTGCTCAACGAGGCGCTCCACCAGAACTGATGGGCCTCCTCACCAAGGCGGCCGCTGTCGTCGTCCCGATCGGGCTCGTCGTCGGCGGCATCGCCTACGGCATGTCCCGGCACTCGTCGTCCTCCGACGACACCCTCGGGCAGTGCACCACCCAGGTGCACGGGCTGACCGTGGTGCTGACCGCCGAGCAGGCCCGCAACGCCAGCCTGATCTCGGCCATCTCGATGCGCCGCGGCATGCCGGCCCACGCGGCGACCATCGCCCTGGCCACGGCGCTGCAGGAGTCGAAGCTCTACAACCTGCGCGGTGGCGACCGCGACTCGCTGGGCCTGTTCCAGCAGCGGCACTCCCAGGGCTGGGGCACCCGGCAGCAGATCCTGGACCCGGTCTATGCGACCAACGCCTTCTACGACGCGCTGGCGCGGGTGCCCGGCTACGACTCGATGCCGGTCACCGTCGCCGCGCAACGCGTGCAGCGCTCGGGCTACCCGTCGGCGTACGCCGCCTACGAGCGCGACGCCCGGGCGCTGGCCTCGGCCCTGACCGGCTTCTCCCCGGGTGCCTTCTCCTGCCACGTCGCAGCCGACGCGCCGACGCCTCCCCCTGCGGCGCGACGGGCGGTGATGCTGCGTCGCGCACTGCTTCCGGCGTTCGGCTCCACGCAGGTCACCGTGGCGTCCGGCTCGCACCTCGACCTCGCGGCGGCGAGCCCCGAGCGGGGCTGGGCCTTGGCGTCGTACGTCGTCAGCCATGCGTCGCTGCTCGGCGTCTCGCGCGTCAGCTACGCCGGCCGGTCCTGGACGTCGGGGAACGACCACGGCTGGCAGGGCGCCGACGCCGGAGCGGGCGCCACTGGATCCGCCGCGTCCGTCGTCGTGGACTGACGACTTCGAAACTCACCCCCGGGCGACTCTGCGGAGATGACCCGAATGGACCATGAAGTTTGACCCGCAAAGGGCGTACGGGCACACCCTCGCGGGGCTACAGTTCGTTCATCATCGTGCATGGCCCGGGGGGGCCTCAGGGGGTAAGGCACATGCAAGGCTCGACTATTTTCACGATCGGTACCGCGCTGCGGCGCGCCGAGTCCAACAACATGCCGGTCGAGGTCCTGGTCCAGGGCCACTGGCTCAGCGGTCTGGTCGCCGGGGTCGACGGCCACGGGATCGTCCTCAGCACGCACACCGAGCACTCGGTCGTGCGCCTCGAGTCGATCACCGCGGTCCGCATCCCGGAGACCGTGCAGCAGGCGGCGTCGGCCGAGACCTTCGACCTGCAGCACGCCCAGATCACCGAGCACGGCAGCGACGGCTCCTGGGCGATGCCCGGGCCCCACAGCTGACCGGAGCGCACGGCTCGATGCCCGAGGGGTCGAGCTGATCTCCACCGCGCGTACGCCCGCTGTTCACCTCGGGCTGCGACGCTGCCGCGCGTGGCTGCCTGGCTCGTGGCATCGGACCGCATCTCGCGGCTCGTGCTGCCCGCCGCCTATCGCGTCGGCAGCCATCTCGCACGCGGACCCCAGCGGGTCCCCGAGAGGTGGGGGCACGCGGTCGAGCCCGGCACCGAGCGAACGTTGTGCGGCAAGCCGCTGCGCGGCCTGTTCCGCTTCGACGCCCTGCTGTTCGAGCACCTCGGCCACCACCTGCGCTGCCGGGCCTGCGACGCGGCGGCAGGCTGCCCGCACGCCACTCCGGTCTCAGGCCACCGCCGACAGGCGCGCGGCGGCAGCAGCGACCCGCTCGTCGGTGGCGGTCAGGGCGACCCGGACGTGCCGGGCCCCCGCGGCACCGTAGAACGCGCCGGGAGCGACCAGGATCCCGAGCTCGGCGAGCCGGGCGACGGTCTCCCAGCAGCCCTCGTCACGGGTCGCCCAGAGGTAGAGCGACGCCTCGGAGTGATCGATCCGGAAGCCTGAGCCCTCCAGGGCGCTGCGCAACGTCGTACGACGTGCGGCGTAGCGGGCATGCTGCTCGACGGCGTGGTCGTCGTCGGAGAGCGCCGCGGCCATCGCGACCTGCTGCGGGCCGGGCTGCATCAGGCCGAGGTTCTTGCGTACGGCGAGCAGCTCGGCCACGACGGCCGCGTCGCCGGCCACGAAGCCGCAGCGGTAGCCGGCCAGGTTGGAGCGCTTGGACAGCGAGTGGACCGCGAGGATCCCCTCGTGGGAGCCCCCGCTGACGTCGGGGTGCAGCACCGAGACCGGCTCGGCGTCCCACGCGCACTCGAGGTAGCACTCGTCGCTGACCAGCAACGTGCCCCGCTCGCGGCACCAGTCCACCACCTTGCGGAGGTGGGCCACCGGCAGCACCCGGCCCGTGGGGTTGGACGGCGAGTTGAGCCAGAGCAGCGCGACCCGCTCGGGCCCCAGGCTGGTCAGGGCGTCGGTGGCCACGGTCCGGGCGCCGACCAGCGCCGCGCCGACGGCGTACGTCGGGTAGGCCAGCTCGGGGAGCACCACCAGGTCGGAGGAGCCCAGGCCGAGGTGGCTGGGCAGCGCCGCGATCAGCTCCTTGGTGCCGATCGCCGGCAGCACGCCGTCGACGTCGAGACCCGTGACACCGTGGCGGCGGGAGAGCCAGTCGACGGCCGCCTGACGGGTCGCGGTCAGGCCTACCGTCTGCGGGTAGCCCGGCGAGTCCGACGCTTCCTCGAGGGCGCGTCGTACGACGTCGGGCGTGGGGTCCACCGGGGTGCCGACCGAGAGGTCGACGATGCCGTCCGGGTGTGCCCGCGCCCGGGCGGCGTACGACGTGAGCTGGTCCCAGGGGAAGTCAGGCAGGCGCCGGGAGACCGGCGCGCCGCTCACTCGTCGTGCTCTTGCGGCGGAAGGGCCGCGACCAGGGCGTGGTCGTGGTCGATCTCGCCGAGCTTGGCCGCGCCGCCGGGCGAGCCGAGGTCGTCGAAGAAGTGGACGTTGGCGTCGTAGTAGCCCTTCCACTCCTCCGGGGTGTCGTCCTCGTAGAAGATGGCCTCGACCGGGCAGACCGGCTCACAGGCACCGCAGTCGACGCACTCGTCGGGGTGGATGTAGAGCATCCGCTTGCCCTCGTAGATGCAGTCGACGGGACACTCGTCGACACAGGCGCGGTCCTTCAGATCGACACACGGCTGGGCGATGACGTAGGTCACCTGGTCCTCCTGACGAGACGAGCGATCGGTTGCGGCGCCAGCCTAGTATCCCCTCGTGCCCGCGCCCGGAACCGCCCACGGCCTGGGCCC
>JAWWPM010000448.1:0-3759 GCA_033854915.1 Nocardioidaceae bacterium | reverse complement strand
ACAGCTACCGCGACCGCAAGGCCCGCAAGGGCGACTTCCGGCGCCTGTGGATCCAGCGCATCAACGCCGCGGCGCGAGCCCAGGGCATGACGTACAACCGGTTCATCCAGGGTCTCAACCTCGCCGGTGTCGAGGTCGACCGCAAGATGCTCGCCGACCTCGCCGTCAACGACGCTGCCGCGTTCACCGTGCTCGTCGAGACCGCCCGGGCCGCCCTGCCCGAGGACGTCAACGCACCCAAGGCCTCCTGAGGTCGTCGGTCCGGCTTGTCGAGACCATCTGAGCCCCTGACCGCGGGCAACAGCCGGGTCAAGGAGGCTCGCAGGCTCAGCCGCCGTTCGGTTCGCGCCGAGCGGCGGCTGTTCCTTGCCGACGGCCCGAAGGCGGTCGAGGGCGCACTCGGCGCCGGCTGCGTTGTCGAGCTCTTCGCGACCCGCTCCGCGCTCGAGGAGTACGCCGTGCTGGTGGCGCGGGCCGACCGGGTCACCGTGGTCGACGACCGGGCCCTGGGCTCACTGAGCGACAGCGTCAGCCCGGCGGGGCTGGTGGCCGTCTGCTCGTTCGTCGACGTCGCCCTGGAGGTGGCTCTGGCGGCGACGCGCGGGCAGCGGGGGCTGGTGGCCCTCTGTGCCGACGTACGCGACCCCGGCAACGCCGGCACGCTGCTGCGCACCGCAGACGCCATGGGCGCCGACGCGGTCGTCCTGGCCGGTCACTCGGTCGACGCCTACAACCCCAAGACGGTCCGGGCCAGCGTGGGCAGCCTCTTCCACCTGCCCCTGGCCGTTGAGCCCGATCCCGCGAACGCGGTCCGGGCGGCGCGTGACGCCGGACTCGTCGTCCTGGCCGCCGACGGTGCCGGAGAGCTCGGCCTCGACGAGGCGGGGGAGGTCCTGGCCGGACCGACCGCGTGGCTGTTCGGCAACGAGGCGTGGGGGCTGCCCGCCGAGCTGGCCGGGCTTGCCGACCACCGCGTCCGGATCCCGATCCGCGGGCGTGCCGAGAGCCTCAACCTGGCGGCCGCGGCCGCCATCTGCCTCCACGAGAGTGCGCGCACGCGCTGAGGTCAGTGCGACCCGGGTCCGAGCCGGGCGACCGCGTGGTAGTGCTCGTGGCCCATCCGCCGCAGCAGGGTGAGGATCTCCCCGAAGGCGACCTCACCGGCGATCATGTCCTCCAACGTGCCGGCGCGGTCCTTGGTCTTGTCGATCAGCTCCCGCTCCGTGCGGCACAGCTCGTCGCTGAGCCGGACGTAGTAGTCGAGGATGTCCCGGTCGACGGTGAGCATGTCGTCGCCACCGACCATCGAGATCAGCGCCGCGAGCCGGACCCGGTCGGCCGCGTCAGGGCGCACCGCGGTCCAGCCGACGCGGTCCAGTGCAGCGTCGACCAGGTCTCGAGCGGGCCCGTCCGGCGGCACGTCGGCCAGGGTCGGCGTGAGCGCGTCCGCCACCAGGCAGAGCACCTCGTGCTCCGGCTTCGACTCGTCATCGACGGCCTCGACGATCTGCTGCAGGGCGGTGACCGGGATGCCGCCGACCTCGCGCAGGATCCGCACCACCCGCAGGCGGCGCAGGTGGGCATCGTCGTAGGTTGCCAGGCGTGGCCCGGACCGCCGCCCGGGCGCCAGCAGACCGGCGCGCAGGTAGTACTTGACGGTCGCGACCGACACCTCCGCACGGTCGGCCAGCTCTGACATCAGCACGCTATCCCACTCGTTTCATGGCAAAATCATCCGAAATCTTCGAAATCGGTTGAATCTCGCTGGATAGTGGAACTATCTTAGTACTTGTTCGCGTTCCGAGAGGCGAACACCCGGGCGGGCCCCACGGGGGAGGGGCTGTCCACCAACGTTGCGGGGCCGGCCCCACCGGGGGGAGGGGCCGCCCCCGACTTCGTTCTCTGACTAGGCTGCCCGTCGTGGACCCCTCCGACGGTGCGCTGGACGCGCAGCGCGCAGTCGACTCGCTGCCGGACGGCGTCGTGATCGCGGACGCCGACGGTCGCGTCAGCCTGATCAACGACCGCGCCGCCTCGATGCTCGCCATCGACCGTGCGGGCGCCGTCGGGCGTTCGCTGGACGACGTGCTCGCGGTGAGCAACCAGGACGGCGCAGGCTGGGTGGACTGTGTCAAGCCGTACGCCGGGCTGGTGACGCGCACCGGCGTCCCCGAGCAGTCGTGGGTGCTGCCGACAGGTGAAGAGGTACTGGTGACCGCCCGGATCCGGCGCGGCCAGCACCACGGTCCGGTCACCGAAGTGGCCGTGAGCATGCGGTCCGGTCGGGCCCGCGCCCGCCTCGACCGCGACCGCTCCGACCTGGTCGCCACCGTGGCCCACGAGCTGCGCTCGCCGCTGACCGGAGTGAAGGGCTTCGTGCAGGCCCTGCTGAATCGCTGGGACCGTCTCAACGACGACCAGAAGAAGCTGATGCTGACGACCGTCCATGCCGACTCCGACCGGCTGAGCCGGCTGATCACCGAGCTCCTCGACGTCGCCCGTCTCGACACCGGCCGGCTCTCGATGCACAAGCGCCCCTGCGACGTGGGGGTGCTGACGCAACGGGTGATCGAGAGCATCCGCGCGGGCGCGCCACACCGCATCGACTACCGCGCGCCCGAGGGGCTGCCCGCGATCTGGGCCGATCCCGACAAGTTCACCCAGGTGCTGACCAACGTGTTGGAGAACGCGATCCGGCACGGCGCCGAGCCGGTCTCGGTGACCGCGGGCATCGAGGGCGAGATGATCGTCGTCCACGTCGACGACTCCGGTGACGGGATCCCGCCGGAGACTCGCCGCCGGGTGTTCACGAAGTTCTGGACCACCGGGCAGCGCGGCGGCTCCGGGCTCGGGCTCTATCTCGTCAACGGCCTGGTCAAGGCGCACGGCGGGACCGTCACCATCCAGGACGCGCCGACGGGTGGCGCGCGGATCACCATGACCTGGCCGGGCACCTACGGCGACTGATTCGTCTCGCGTGCGAAACCCCGTCGCCGGTCACGCGCGCCGCTTCCTAGACTTGCCCCCCGAGCACCCCCCACCAGCCGCGAAAGGCATCCATGTCGGGCCCGAACACCGATTACGACCCGGTCCAGGTGACGCCGCTCCAGGCCGAACAGGTGACCGCGATGCGCGACGAGGCACTGGCCGCGATCGCCGCCGCGGCGGACCTCGTGGCGCTCAAGCAGACCAGGCTCGACCACGCCGGTGACCGCTCGCCCCTGGCCCTGGCCAACCGCGAGATCGGTGCCCTGCCGCCCCAGGCCCGCAAGGAGGCCGGGCAGCGGGTCGGTCAGGCCCGCGCAGCTGTGACCCAGGCCCTGACCGAGCGCGCGGCCGTGCTCGAGGTGGAGGCCGAGGAGCGGATGCTGGTCGAGGAGACCGTCGACGTCACGCTTCCGACCGCCCGTCGCGCCCGTGGCTCCCGGCACCCGATCACCTTGATGTCCGACTACATCTCGGACCTCTTCGTGGCCATGGGCTGGGAGGTCGCCGAGGGCCCGGTGCTGGAGGCCGAGTGGCTCAACTTCGACGCCCTCAACCTGGGCCCCGACCACCCGGCCCGCACCATGCAGGACACGTTCTGGACCGAGCCGGCGAGCGATCACCTCGTGCTGCGCACCCATACCTCCCCGGTGCAGGCGCGCACCATGCTCAGCCGGACCCCGCCGATCTACGTGATCTGCCCGGGACGCGTCTTCCGCACCGACGAGTACGACGCCACGCACTCGCCGATGTTCCACCAGGTCGAGGGGCTCG
>JAWWPM010000447.1:0-8333 GCA_033854915.1 Nocardioidaceae bacterium | reverse complement strand
CGGTGCACCTGGCCACCCAGGCGTTGCTGAACGGCGACGCCGAGGTGGCCGAGGCCGTGATCGCCGCCGACGCCAAGGTCGACCGGGCCCGTGAGCGGGTGGAGGACACGGCGTTC
Organism: Nocardioidaceae bacterium; assembly: GCA_033854915.1. GTDB lineage: Bacteria > Actinomycetota > Actinomycetes > Propionibacteriales > Nocardioidaceae > Nocardioides. Next base: position 8,217 of record JAWWPM010000447.1, on the reverse strand, counting down.
AACCTGCTCTCGCTCCAGCAGCCGGTCGCCGGCGACCTGCGGGTCGTGGTGTCGGCCCTGCGGATGGTCAGCGAGCTCGAGCGGATGGGCGACCTGTCGGTCCACGTGGCCAAGATCGCCCGGCTGCGCGTGCCAGAGATCGCGGTCCCCGAGGCCGCCCGCCCGACGATCTCCCGGATGGGTGACGTCGCCGAGGACATGGTCCGCCGGGTGTCCGCGGTGATCACCGAGCGCAACGTCGAGGCCGCCATCGAGCTCGGCCGCGACGACGAGGAGATGGACCAGCTACGCCGTTCGTCGTTCACCCAGCTGCTGGGTGACGACTGGCAGCACGGCGTGGAGTCGGCGGTCGACATCGCCCTGCTCGGCCGCTACTACGAGCGGATCGCCGACCACGCGGTCTCGGTGGCCAACCGGGTGGTGTTCGTGGTGACCGGTCAGTACCCGGTCGCCAGCGAGGCCTGAGCGCCTATCGCCCCTGGTTCGCCACGGCTGCGGCGGCCTCGGCGGCCGCCTCGGGGTCGAGGTAGCGCCCGCCCGCGACGGTGGGCCGGAGGTCGTCGTCGAGCTCGTAGACCAGCGGCATCCCGGTGGGGATGTTGAGGGCCGCGATGTCGTCGTCACTGATGTCGTCGAGGACCTTGACGATGCCGCGCAGGCTGTTGCCGTGGGCAGCGACGAGCACGGTCTGGCCGGTCCGGAGGTCGTCGCCGACCGGCCCCTGCCAGTAGGGCAGCAGCCGGGCGATGACGTCCTTGAGGCACTCGCTGCGCGGCAGCTCGTCGCCGAGGCCGGCGTAGCGGACGTCGTGGGCCTGGGAGAACTCGCTGTCGTCGTCGAGCGGGGGCGGGGGGGTGTCGAACGAACGACGCCAGAGCATGAACTGCTCCTCGCCGTACTCGTCGAGCGTCTGCTTCTTGTTCTTGCCCTGGAGGGCGCCGTAGTGGCGCTCGTTGAGCCGCCAGCTGCGGCGGACCGGGATCCAGTGCCGGTCGGCGACGTCGAGGCTCACCGAGGCGGTCGTGATCGCGCGCCGCAACAGTGAGGTGTGGACGACGTCGGGCAGGATGCCGGCGTCCCGCAGCTGCTCGCCGCCACGGACCGCCTCCGCGCGTCCCTGGTCGGACAGGTCGACGTCGACCCAGCCGGTGAAGAGGTTCTCGGCGTTCCAGAGGCTCTCGCCGTGACGGAGGAGGACCAGCGTGTAGGTCATGAGGTCGGGGTGGCGGTCGGGGACGCGGTGTCGGTGGGGGCGGTGGTCGCGCTGGTGGGCGACGACGACGGCGTCGACTGGTCGAGCCCCTCCCACTGCCCGGGGCCGTCCAGGAACACCGGCACGTTGAGCGTCGCGCTCTCCCCGTCGTCGAAGGTCAGCGTCAGCGAGACGTACTGGCCGGCGGTGAAGGTGCCGCTGACGGGGACGCCCTTGCCCTTGGCGGCCAGGTTGACGTAGGCGTTGCCGTCGACCGGGATCGGCGCGGTGGTCACCGGGCCGACCGTCGTGCCGCCGCCTGCGATGTCGGTGAGGGTGATCGTCCTGGTCTGGTCGTTGTTGGCGAGCCCGGCGACGAAGGTGCCGGAGTTGGGTGCCTTGCTGACGATCGCGGCGTTGAGGATGTCCACCGTGCCGTCGCGGTAGTTGGCGGCGGCCGTGATGGAGTTGATGCGGTCCGTCGCGTAGTTGAATCCGCACCCGCCGAGGAGGGCCGGGGCCAGCAGGCCGACCGCGCCGAGCGCGAATGTCCGTCGCAGGTTCACGCGGCACAGACTAGCGGTCGGCAGACCGGCCTACTGAGACAGGCCGACCGTTGCGCCGAGCCCGGCGATCACGCCGACGACGAGCACGCAGTACGCCGCGGAGAGGGCCAGCAGCCTGGGCGCACCCAGGCGCAAGGCGAGCCGCAACGGCAGGTGTCGCCGACCGGCACGGTTGTCCTCGACCAGGCCCGAGAGCGAGGTGAGGACATGGACGCCCACCCCCAGCGCAGCGGCCGCCACGGTGATCGCGATGGTCGGCGGGTTGCCGGTCGCGCCGCCGCCCCAGCCGCCGTACGAGAGGAACGCCGGGTACAGCCCGAAGGCGAGCGCCCAGGGCAGCCACGAGAGGGCGCCACGACGCAGCCAGCGGTTGCCGGCCAGGCCGACCAGGAGCGACAGCAGGTAGGAGACGCCGGCCGTGATGCCGCCCGACATCGACAGGGGTACGACGAGCAGGACCGCGCAGGCGACCGCGAAGCCGACCGTGCCTCGGTCCAGGAGGCCGGTCACCAGCGGTTTGTCGATGTGCTCCTCGTGGCCGGCCGCCTCCCGGTCGGCCCGCTCGTCGACCAGGTCGTTGTCCCAGCCGAGCAGGAGCTGGCCGACCAGGACGGTCGCCAGCACCAGCACCACCTCACGCACCGGGCGGCCGGAGACCGCGGCCGCCACCGCGAGCCCGACGGCCGTGGCCAGTGCCCGGCGGGGGTGGCCGGCCCGGCCCAGCTGGACGACGGTCAGCCGGCCGAGGCGGCCGGGACCGCGACCGGAGGCGGCCTCCGGTGCTGGTGGTGCCGGTGGGGCGGACATGCCACGCAGTATCGGTCATCCGGCGACACGCCGGGACGGCAGACGCCGGCGACACGCCGCCCGGACGGGCCGGCGGTGGCACACGATCTGGCTTTCTGTCAAGCCCCGACAGGGGCTCTGACCTGCGCAAACGATGCAGGAGCACGCACCGGGGCGTGTTAGAATGGTCATACAAGAAGGGTGGTACCGAACATATGTCTTTCACCGTGGGCGAAACGGTTGTTTATCCCAATCACGGGGCCGCTGTCATCGAAGACATCGAGATGCGCCAGATCAAGGGGGAGGACAGGCAGTACCTCGTCCTCCGCATCGTGGCGCAGCAGGACCTCGTGGTCCGCGTTCCCGCGTGCAACCTCGATCTGGTCGGGGTCCGCGACGTGGTCGACAAGGAAGGCCTCGACCGAGTCTTCGACATCCTGCGCGCGGCGCACGTCGAGGAGCCGACCAACTGGTCGCGTCGTTACAAGGCCAACCTCGAGAAGCTGCACAGCGGCGACGTGAACAAGGTCTCGGAGGTCGTCCGCGACCTGTGGCGCCGTGAGCGTGACCGTGGGCTGTCGGCCGGCGAGAAGCGGATGCTGGCCAAGGCTCGCCAGATCCTGGTCTCCGAGCTGGCCCTGGCAGAGCACACCAACGAGGACAAGGCCGAGGCCATGCTCGACGAGGTGCTCGCTTCCTAGAGTCGGCACAGAGCTCCACACGACGGCCCCGCGCACTCCGGTGTGGCGGGGCCTTCGTATGCACCTGTGGATACGGTGGGCGGCGTGGAACACCAGTCGGCCCGGGCGGTCGTGCCGCTCGACGGCCGCGGTCCCCTGGTGTTCGAGACGCTTCACGACGAGCCCCTCTACCTCGGGGCGGTCCGCACGCTGGGGCGCGTCTTCGAGTCGATGGTGATCCGGGTCGAGGCCGCCCAGGCCGAGCGGGTCCTCGCCGAGGTCTCCGGGCTCGGCCCGGCGGTCCGGGTGCTCGAGGTCGGCCCGTGGTGGGACGACGTGTGCGCGGTGGGCGCCGGGCCCCTCCTGGTGCACGATCCACTCTGTCCGCTGACCCCCGACGACGTCGTGACCGCGCTGCTCGAGAAGGCCGGCGACGGGGACACGTCGTACGCCGCCGTGCGGCCGGTGACCGACACCGTCAAGACCGCCGCCTCGGGCCGGATCACCGGCACCATCGACCGCGAGGGCCTGGTCTCGCTGGCCTCACCGACGGTCATCGCCCGCCCCGTGATGGCGCGGGCGGTGGCCGAGGGCACCCCGCCGCCGCTGGGCGACCTGGCCCGGCTGGTGGCCTGGCTTCGGCTCCGCGGACGAGTCGAGCTCAGCCACGCCCCCTCGCTGGCGCGTCGGGTCGACGACGTGTCGGCGGTGCATCTCCTGGAGTGCGTCGACGAGCTGGGTCGCCAGCTCCGTCAGGCACGGCGTACCCCGGCCGTCAGCGCCGGAGGACCCCCCACACCTCCCGAGCGAGCTTGACCGGCTGTCGCGCGACCGCCCAGGGCAGCCGGACCAGGTAGCCGACCGGGTCGCGGCTCCAGCGCCGCAGCATCCGGCCGGGTTTGCTCGTGACGCGCTGCTCCAGGTCGCGGGCGTACGCCGGCAGCATGGCCCGTGGGGTGACCTCGACCTGGGTGCCGCAGACGGTGCACCTGGTCCACTCGAGCAGGCGGCCGGCGTAGCGCAGCTCATGGTCGGTCACGGTGCCGCAGGTCTCGCAGGACAGGTCGGCGTACTCGGTGCTCATCGTGGGTTCCGGGGTCCTCGGTGCGGCCACAGGTCGCGCAGGTGATGGTGCTGGGTCTGCTCCAGGCCGTCCGAGAGATCGTAGTCGGCACGCGCCAGCAGGCGCTCGGCCAGGAAGAGGTCGTCGGGGAAGGTGATCTTGATGTTGCGGGCGTCGCCCGGCACGCACGCGACCGCCAGCTCGGTGTAGCGCTCGATGCAGCTGGCCGTGTCCGTGCCGACGAAGCCGTCGCGCCCGGCCCGGCGGTAGGCGTCGAGAAGCGGCCCGGCCGCGAACGCCTGGGGGGTCTGCACCGTGACCACCGAGTCCTCGGGCACCTGGGTGTCGCCCACGCCGGTCAGGCCCCGGTGCTCGCGCACCGGGATGGCCCCGCCGTGCTCGGCGGCCGTCGCGATGACCTCGGCGAACAGCTTCGAGGTCGCCAGCGGGCGGGCCGCGTCATGGATCACGACGACATCCACCTCACCGGCCTCGATCATCGGCTGGAGTGACCGGAGGGCCGACCACTCGGACGCGTGCCGGGTGTCGCCGCCCAGGACGAGGTCGATCTGCGGAGGGCCGACCTCCCGGTCTAGGGTGGCCAGGACAGCCGCTCGATCCTCCTCGCGGATGACCAGGGTCGTGTGCACGACCCCGGGGAGGAGGCGCGCCCAGCGGATCGACCAGGTGAAGACCTGCCTCCCGGCCAGGGGCAGCAGCACCTTGTTGGTGTGGTGTCCCGACCGCCGTCCCTCGCCGGCCGCGAGCATGACCAGAGCGGCCCGGGGTGGGACGCGGGCGGGCTCGGACACTCCCGAAGCCTAGTGGCGGCAGGCGCGTCATCGCGGGTCGGTCGTCAGCGCGCGATCGCCGCCTGCAGGTCCTTGAGCGAGGGGACGTCCTCATCGCGGGCCATGGCCTCCTGGTAGCGCCGCATTTTCACGATCAGGGAGTCCTCGTCGAGCTCGACGTCGTCGTAGCTGAGCATGTGGTCGGCGGGGACGTCGCGGACCAGCCGCGCCCCGGCGAGCACACCCAGGGGTACGCCGTTCTCCTTGAGGAAGTCGTCGGCGGGGTCCGCGAGGCCGCGGATCGTGTCGGTGCCGATCCCGGTGATCAGCTCTCCGGCCTTGAGCGGACGCTTGCTCTCCGCGCCCACCTCGGACGTCCAGTGCTCCGAGGTCAGGCTGGCCTCGCGGTCCAGCACCATCTGGTAGACGGTCAGCGGCGCCTCGATGGAGGCGAGGTGGTAGGGGCGGTAGAGCGAGAAGTAGGGGCCGTCGCCCATCTGCAGGTAGGCCATCTCGTGCTGGACGTAGGGGTCGTCGGTGCGGACGATCACGAACACGCCGGGGGCGACCGGACCGATGCAGTAGTCCACGACACCGGGACGGTCGAGCACGCCGCCGTCCGCCTGGAGGGCGAAGGTCTCGTGCAGGGTGGGGACCGTCGAGCTCGGGCCGTACATGCCGCGCTTGCTCATCTCGAGGCCGGTGGTGTTCGCCAGGGCGGCCATCTCGATCATGGCCTTCGAGCCGTCGACGAACTCCGTCAGCATCTTCGGGTTCATCTTCTTGCGGGCCGCCTCGGCGGCCAGTCCCTCGGGGGTGGCGTAGGGGTCGAGGGGGTTGTTCTTGCCCTTGCCCGCGCAGATCACCTCGAGGTTCAGGTCGCGGGCGAAGTCGACCAGGATCTTGGTCTCGACCGGCTCGTCGCCGCGGCACACCGAGTAGAGGCGCCCCGACTCCTCGGCGAGCCTGAGCATGTAGCGTCCGACGGTGACGTCCTGCTCGACGTTCAAGGTGGCGTAGTCCATGCCCGCGGCCAGCGACTCGATCGCCGTCCGGGCGCCGACATCGGGTACGCCGGTGGCCTCGACCACGATGTCGAGCGGGAGGGCGCCGATCTCGTCGACACCACCCAGGGCGACGGACTCGCCGTTCTCGATGGCGCGGGCGGCGACGTCGGCGTCGGTGGCCGACGAGGCTGTGATCCCGGCCTGGGAGAAGGCCTCGACGGCACGGTCACGGTCGACGTCGAAGACTGCCGAGAGGGAGACGCCGGGCATCTTCAGCAGCTGGGCGGCGAAGCCCCGTCCCATCTGCCCGGCGCCGATGAGGCCGACTCGCACCGGACGGCCCGTGTCGTCGAGTCGACGCTGGAGACGATCGCGGTAAGACATGGTGAGCTCCTTGGGGGATGTCAGGAAGGGCGGGTGATCCGGAACGAGTCGCCCGGCGCGAGGAGGGGAAGTGCACCGACGGCGACACACACGTCGCCGGGCAGCTTGGGAGTGGCCAGCCCGTCCGCCTTGAGGTCGAGGTGCCCCAGGTTGAGCAGGTTGTCGCGGACGACCTCGCCGACGGCGAGGATCTCCAGCGACACATCCCCGAGATGGATGCTGTCGCCCGGCAGGGGGCCGTCGTCCGCCTGCTCGACCCGGTGGAGCACGGAGATGTCGTGCAGCTCCTCCGGGGCGTGGTCACCGAAGAAGATGAGGATGCCGTGCTCCAGGAAGGCCTGGACCTGGGATCCCACCTTGGTGACGGTGGCGGCGTAGACGGCCCCCTGGCCGGGCTCGGTCATGCTTCTGTCACGTTCTCGGGCTTGACGCCGGAGACGAACAGCTCTTCGGTGATGAACTGCGCCAGCGGGCCGGCCGGGCTGGTGGCGTGGATGTCCACGGTCAGCACCTTCTTCATCGGGTAGACCCCGACCCGCGCCGTACCGCCACAGTCGATGACCGCCACGGCGAGCTTGTCGAAGGGGGCCGAGCTCGAGAAGCCGTCGAAGGCCTCGCCGCCGGTGAGGTCCGCGATCCGCTGGGCTACCGGGTGGATGCCGCCGCCGGTGATGGAGGCGACCAGGGGTCGGCTGTCGCTCGGGGTGATGGTGAGGGGTCCCCCCCACCCGCCTCGACCGGCGGTGACGTTGACTGACTTGTACTCGGCCATGATGACTCCGTTTCTGTTGACGGCTGGAAGGATCCAGCCTGCATGGTCAGCTGCTGGAGGTGTAGAGCCCGAAGCTCGCGAAGTAGGCGATGATGACGGAGACAGGCCCCGTGATCAGCCGCGAGATGAGCACCGCCGGCACCCCGATCTCGACCGTGTGCGGCTCGGCCTCGCCCAGTGCGAGACCGACCGGGATGAAGTCGCAGCCGACCTGGGGGTCGATCGCGAACAGGGCCGGCAGGGCGTACTGCGGAGCGATGTCGCCGGCCGCGATCCGGGTGCCGAGCAGCACTCCGATCACCTGGGCGATGACGGCACCGGGGCCGAGCACCGGGGACAGGATCGGGATCGAGCAGAAGATGCTGATCACGATCAGACCGGGCAGGTTGCTGGCCAGTGGGCTGACGAAGTGGGCCAGGTGGTCGCCCAGACCGGTCTTGTTGATGATGCCGACCAGGACCGAGATGAAGGCCATGAACGGCAGGATGTTGCGGATCACCGTGTCGATGGTGTCGCGGCCCGCCTGGTAGAGGATGCCGACGACGCCGCCGACCGACTTGCCGACGGTGACCAGCACCTTGTTGACGCGGTCGAACGCGCTGGGTCCGCTGCCCGTGGGCTTGTTCGCAGTGGTGGTGCTCATGCCGTGGCCTCCTCGGCCTGCTGGGCCTGCGCTGCCGCGGCGTCACGACGCGTCAGCATGGCGGTGGTGATGAGCTCCGTGAGGATGCCACGGAGCAGGATGACGACGAGGCCGACCAGGAGGTAGCGGACGGCGAGGTCGCTCGTGTTCAGCCCGAGCTGGGTGATCCCGCCGGCGATGCCGAGGTAGACGAACAGCTCGCCTGCGTTGGCGTGCGGGAAGATGCCGGTGATCGGGTGCACGAAGCTCACCGCCGAGTCGTAGAACGCGGGCTTGTACTTCTCGGGGAGGAAGCGGCCCATCGTGTAGGCCATCGGGTTGGTCAGGAAGAAC
>JAWWPM010000446.1:0-4929 GCA_033854915.1 Nocardioidaceae bacterium | reverse complement strand
AGGCGCGCCAGCGAGGGCCCGCCGGGCACCGGCAGCATCGTCAGCCGCTGCGGGCCGAAGGCGTCGACGAGTGCCAGCACCTGCTCCTCGGACAGCGCACCGGGCACGAAGACGACCGGTGCACCGGCGTCGAGGAACGCGCGGCCGCGATCCACGGCGTCGGCCAACACGTCGGCAGGTTCGCGGTCACCCGCGTGCAGCACCGCGTCGGTGCGCGCGTTCAGCACGAAGTCGGGCACACCCTCGTCAGCGGCCGCCCGGATCACGGCCTCGACCGCAGCCACGGCGTCGGGCAGCGGCTTGAGCTGGTCCTCGATGTTGGCGCCGACGACACCGAGCGCAATGGCGCGACGACAGGTCTCGCCCGCATCGCCGTACCCCGCCTCGAGGTCGGCGGTCACCGGGAGCTCGGTGGCCTCGACGATGCGGCCGACCGCCTCGAGCATGAGGTCGCGCGGGATCTGCTCACCGTCGGGGTAGCCGTACATCGCCGCGATCGCATGGCTCGCGGTGGCCAGGGCTCTGGTGCCCGGCGACGAGGCGACCACCTTGGCGCTCGCGACGTCCCAGACGTTGACCAGGGTGAGCAGGGCGGGGTCGGTGTGCAGGGCGCGTAGCGCGGTCGCCCGGTCGGCGGTGTCCATGCCGCTCACTCTGGCACGCGGCGCGGACACCCGGTCTCCCGGTGTCGCGTACCCTCGCCATGCCTGTGTCGAAACCGGGTTCCCCCGTTCGTGGTGATGGTGAAGGGTGGCCGCCGGGCCGCCGGCGAAGGAGCAGACATGACCGAGTACCTCATCGCCTTCAACGACGAGTGGGTCCCCGAGCTCACCGAGGAGGACCAGGCCGAGGCATCCGTCCGCGTCCGGGCGTTGCGCGCCGAGATGGTGGCTGCGGGGGTCCTCATCTACACGAACGGGCTGGACGAGACGGCCCCCGCGTTCAGTGTCGACGCGTCGAGCGGCATGCCCGTGTTCACCGACGGCCCGTTCGTCGAGTCCAAGGAGCACCTCGGCGGGTTCGCCCTGGTGTCGGTGGACGACGAGGACGCAGCGCGACTGTGGGCCGGGAAGGTCGCGGTGGCCTGTGGCTGGCCGCAGGAGGTACGACGCTTCCGCTCCCCAGGGGTCGTCGGTTCCTGACCCCAGCCCATCAGAGGACGAAATGCCACTCCCGGCCGGGCTCGGCGCGGCCGGTGAGGTAGGCGACGGCCGGCTCCGCGAGCGGCCGGTACGGCAGGATCGCCAGCACCTCCACGGCGTCCGCGACGTCGAACCAGCGCGCCTCGCGGACGATGCCGTCGGGGTCGGCGACGCAGAGCTCGGTCGCGGCGACCTCCACCACGTGGTTCCAGGCCCGCGACTCGCGGTCCCCGTGCGCCGTGACGGTGGTGCTCACCAGCAGGAGGTCCGCGGGCGCCACCACGAGACCAGTCTCCTCGGCGAGCTCACGGGCCGCGCCCTCGGCCGGGCTCTCGCCGTCCTCCACGCGCCCGCTCGGCAGGTTCCAGAACTCCCCGCCCCAGGTCGGGTACTCCTCGCGCACCAGCACCACCCGGCGCCCGTGGAAGGCGAGGACTCCTGCGTAGCGCGCCACGGTCACTCCCAGAAGACCCGGTCGACGACCGCACGGGCCCGGCGGGTGGTGCGGAGGTAGTCGTTGACCAGCTCGTCGGAGTGCCCGGGGCCGTAGTCGAGGATGCTCGCCACGGCCGCCCGCTCGCGGGCGTCGCGCGGCAGCTGGTCGCCGCTCTTGCCGGTGACCAGGGTGATCGCGTTGCGCAGCCGGCTCACCGAGCGCCAGGCCCGGTCCAGCGCGTCGGCGTCGGCCGGCGAGAGCAGCTCGGCGTCGCGCGCCGCAGTGAGCGCGGTCAGCGTCCGCGGGCTGCGCAGGGCCGGCACCCGCCCGGCGTGCTTCAGCTGCAGGAGCTGGACGGTCCACTCGATGTCGGCCAGACCGCCGCGGCCGAGCTTGAGGTGGGTCTGCGGGTCGGCGCCGCGCGGCAGCCGCTCGCGGTCGACCCGCGCCTTGATCCGGCGGACCTCGACCACGTCGGCGTCGCTGATGCCGACGGGCGGGTAGCGCAGCGGGTCCACCAGGGCGGTGAAGCGCTCACGGAGGCCCTCGTCCCCGACCACCGCGTCGGCACGGAGCAGGGCCTGGGCCTCCCAGACCTTCGACCACTTCGCGTAGTAGGCGGCGTACGACGCGAGGGTGCGGACCAGCGGCCCCTGCTTGCCCTCGGGACGCAGGTCGGCGTCGACCACCAGGGGCGGGTCGCTCGCCGGTGCGATCAGGAGGGCACGCACCTCGTTGGCCACAGCCTGGGCGTACGACGTGGTGTCGGCGCCGGAGTCGGGAGCGTCGTCGTGCGGCTCGTGCACGAACATCACGTCGGCGTCGCTGCCGTAGGACAGCTCGAAGCCGCCGTACCGGCCCATCGCCACGATCGCGATCCGGGTCGGTGCCCGGTCCAGGCCGCGCTGGGCGCGCACCGACCGGCCCGCGACCTCGAGCGTGGCCTCGAGGGTCGCGTCGGTGAGCCGCGACAGCGCGGCCCCGACGTCGGCGACCTCGATCTCGCCGAACAGCTCGCCCACCGCGATCCGGAACAGCTCGCGTCGGCGGACCGCCCGGATCGAGCGCACTGCCTCCGCCGGGTCGTCCTGCCGCTCCGCGGTGGCACGCAGCTGTGCGGTCAACGTCTCCGACGAGCGAGGGGTGAGGTCCTCCCCCAGCATCCGGACGCCCTCCGGCTCCCGCTCCAGCAGGTCTGTCGCGTAGCGCGAGGTCGCCAGCAGCCGCGCGAGCCGCTCGGCGACCTGGCCCTCGTCGCGCAGGGTCTTCAGGTACCAGTGGGTGGAGCCCAGGCTCTCGCTGATCCGCCGGAAGCCGAACAGCCCCGCGTCGGGGTCCGGCGCGTCGGCGAACCACTCGAGCATCGCCGGCAGCAGGGTGCGCTGGATGGCGGCGGTCCGGCTGACCCCGCTGGTGAGGGCCTCGAGGTGCCGCAGCGCGGCCGTCGGATCGGCGTACCCCAGCGCGGCGAGCCGCACTCCGGCTGCTTCGGCCGTGAGCCGGGCACCCTCGGCCGGCACCCGCGCGACCGCCTCGAGCAGCGGCCGGTAGAAGAGCTTCTCGTGCAGCCGGCGCACCTCCAGGCGGTGGTGGGCCCAAGCCTCCTCGAGCGCGTGTCCGGGGTCCTTGGTGTAGCCCATGCTGCGGCCGAGGCGGCGCAGCGACGCGTCGTCGGCGGGTACGACGTGGGTGCGCCGCAGGTGCTGGAGCTGGATGCGGTGCTCCAGGGTGCGCAAGAACGCGTAGGCGCGGTGCAGCGCCTCGCCGTCCTCGCGCCCGACGTAGCCGCGTCTCGTCAGCGCGGTGAGGGCGCTGAGGGTGGCGCGCTGGTGGATCTTGTCGTCCGCTCGCCCGTGCACCAGCTGCAAGAGCTGGACCGCGAACTCCACGTCGCGCAGGCCCCCGGAGCCCAGCTTGAGCTGCCGCTGCGCCTCCTTGGCCGGGATGTTGTCGAGCACCCGGCGCCGCATCGCCTGCACGTCCGCGACGAAGCCGTCGCGCTCGGAGACCCGCCACACCATCGGCGTCACCAGCTCGAGGAACTCCTCCCCCAGCGCGAGGTCGCCGGCCAGCGGCCGGGCCTTCAGCATCGCCTGGAACTCCCACGTCTTCGCCCAGCGCTCGTAGTAGGCGCGATGACTGGCCAGTGTCCGGACCAGCGGACCGGCGGCGCCCTCGGGGCGCAGGTTGGCATCGACCGGCCAGATCGTGCCCTCGGCCGTGTGCTCGGAGCAGACCTGCATGAGGTGCGAGGCCAGCTGCCCGGCGACGCGGGCGGCCGCCCCCTCGTCGGCTCCCTCGGCCGGCTCGAAGACGTAGAGCACGTCGACGTCGGAGACGTAGTTGAGCTCGTGCCCGCCGCACTTGCCGAGGCCGATCACAGCGAGCCGGGCGGTGTGCGCGTCGGGCACCCGCGAGCGGGCCACGGCGAGCGCCGCCTCGACCGTCCCCGCGGCCAGGTCCGACAGCTCGGCGGCCGCGTCGTCGACCCCGAGGTGGTGGGCCAGGTCGCGCGCCGCAAGACGCGTCAGCACCCGGCGGTACTCCACCCGCAGCGCGTCGGAGGCGGCCGCGCCGACCAGGGTCGCGACCGGCTCGGCGGCCGCGGGATCGGCGCCGACGGCCTCCAGCAGCCCGGCGCGTACGGCGTGCGCCGTGGGCCGCGTGGAGCCGAGGAACGGGTCGGTCAGCTCGCGCCACTGCTCTGGATGCCGGACCAGGTGGTCGGCCAGCGCCTGGCTGGCACCGAGCACCGAGAGCAGCCGCATCGAGGTGCCCTCGTCGTCGGCGAGCTCGGGCACCAGCCCGGGACCCGCCCGTTCGGCCAGCCGCACCAGCCCGGCCAGGGCCTGGTCGGGATCGGCGGTGCGCGCGAGCAGGGCCACCAGCGGGCCCGACCTGGCTCCCAGCCCGGCGAGCTCGTCGCGGGCACGTCCGGCGTCCTCGAAACCGAGGCGGGTCAGCACCTGCCGCTCGCTCTCGGGACGGGTCATGCGCCCGCGGCCGACACCCGGGCGGCGTGTTGCCCGGCCAGCTCGGCGAACCGCACCGCCAGGGGGGTCCACCACTCCACGAGCTGGTCACCCGCAGCGGCCAGCGCCGCCAGTGCCTCCTCGGCGACGGCCGGGTCGGCGTTGCCCTCGACGAGCCAGCCGCGGAAGAGCGGCTCGTCGACCTCGGGATGCCACTGCACGCCCCAGACCGTGGGCGCGTAGCGCACCGCCTGCACGTCGCCGCCGGCCGATCGCGCCATCACGCGTGCGCCCTCGGGCAGCCGGGTGACGATGTCGTCGTTCCAGTGCGCACCGCGGCGAGCGGTCGCCACCGTCGAGAACAGCTCGTCGAGATGGG
>JAWWPM010000445.1:0-4716 GCA_033854915.1 Nocardioidaceae bacterium | reverse complement strand
CCGATCAGCACGTGCGGCGGGCTGTCGGGTGGGTCGACCGGACGGGTGGAGTGCACGAGATACTCGTAGCCGGGCGCGTCGACGTCGCGCTCGGTGCCGAACGGCTGCTCCTCCTTGAGGTTCTTGGCCCGCTGGTAGATCGAGGAGCGAGTGTCCCGGTCGAACGGGCGGCCGTCCCAGTTGCGCTCGATGAAGTACTGCTGGAGCTCCGGCCGGATGTCCTCCATCAGGAAGCGCAGGTGGCCGAGCACCGGATAGTTGCGCAGGATCGAGTGCTTCTTCTGGACGACGTCGTGGATCCCGACGAGCAGCAGCGCGACCAGCACCGCCAGCAGGACCCACCAGCCCGGTCCGCCGATGGCGGCGGCCAGCGTGGTGAGGGCGCCGAGGGCGAGCAGGACCCCGATCACGAAGAACTTGAGCACGGCTTCGTGTCTACCATCGCCGACCGGGCGGCGACTCACCCCGGGGGTGAGGATCGGCTGTGAATCCGGTTCGCGGCGGCCGGGACCCGTGGGTGAGGATGAGCCGGTGACACCAGCCATCCCGAGCACCCTCCCGCACGGCCGGACCGCCCGGCGCCTCGAGTGGCCGCACCTGCCTCGTCCGGTGCGAGCCCGGATCGAGCAGCACTGCGGTTCACCGGTCACCGGCGCCGTGTCCCAGGGTGGGGGCTTCACGCCCGGCTTCGCGTCGGTGCTCACCTGCGAGGACGGCTCCCGGCACTTCGTGAAGGCCGCCTCGAGCACCGCCCAGCGGATGTTCGCGGCGTCCTACCGCGAGGAGGCGCGCAAGCTGCGCGCGCTGCCCGAGGGCATCCCCGCGCCGCGCCTGCTGTGGTCGGAGGACGGCGACTGGGTCGTGCTCGGGCTGGAGTACGTCGAGGCGCGAGCGCCGAGACGTCCCTGGCGACCGGCCGAGCTCGACGCCTGTCTCGATGCCCTGGAGACCGTCGCGAAGGTGCTCACCCCGGTCCCGCCCGGGCTGGACCTCGACCCGTTCGCCGAGGAGATCGGCACCTGGCCGGCCTTCTGGGAGCACGTCCTCGCCACCCGTGACCTGCCGCACGCCGCCGAGGCCGCCGCCCTTGCGGCGCGCTTCGCCGACGTCGTGGGCGGGGACACGCTCGTCCACACCGACGTCCGCGACGACAACGTCCTGCTCACCCCCGACGGACGGGCACTGTTCTGCGACTGGAACTGGCCGAGCGCCGGGGCCGCGTGGCTCGACTCGCTGATCATGCTGATCGGTCCCCGGGGTGACGGCGTCGACGTCGAGTCCGTGATCGCCGCGCGGCCGCTGCTGCGCGACGTACCCGCCGAGCACGTCGACCGGGTGCTGGCGGTGATCTGCGGCTACTTCCTCAAGTCCGCGGACGACCCGGTGCCCCCGACCTCGCCGCACATCCGCGACGCCCAGCGCTGGCAGGGCGAGGTCGTGTGGGACTGGTTGAGCGAACGCCGGGCCTGGAGCCGGTGACCGCACCTCGTCGAGTTCCGTCGTACCGAGGCCCGTCGCTGCCTGACCGCCGTGGCCCGATGTCTCGACGCTGATTTGGGCGGCTGATCGCGGCGCTGGTATCTTTTTCCTTCGTGTGTGCGCCGTCTGCGCCCACATCCACAGACTCCTGCACCGTCCCGTCCCGACCCAGACCGAAGGTTCATCAGTGGCGAACATCAAGTCCCAGATCAAGCGCAACAAGCAGAACGAGAAGGCTCACCAGCGCAACAAGGCTGTGAAGTCCGAGCTGAAGACCCTCGTCCGCAAGTTCCGCGAGGCCGTCGAGGCCGGCGACAAGGACACCGCGATCGAGGCGAGCCGGGTCGCGTCCCGCAAGCTCGACAAGGCGGTCTCCAAGGGCGTCATCCACAAGAACCAGGCCGCCAACCGCAAGTCGGCGATCATGAAGCAGGCGTCCTCTCTCTAGAGACGACCCGCCGCTGAGGCGCTGATCCCACCGGGATCGGCGCCTTCGCTCATTTCGAGGGCTCAGGGCCGGTCGTGGAGCCCGGTCACGGTGAGCACCATCCGCTCCAGCGTGTACGACGCGTCATGGGCCCGACCCTTGATGTCGGCGTCGGCCTGGGCGATGGTCCGGATCGCGCGCGAGATGCCCGAGTCGGACCAGCCGCGTGACTGGTCACGGATCGTGCGCAGCTTCCACGGCGGCACCCCCACCTCGCGGGCCAGGTCGACGTCGCGCATGCCGCGTGCCGCGGAGAGGTAGCGGGCGATGCCACGCGCCGAACCGGCGAAGGCCGAGGTGACCAGCACCGGAGCCGTGCCGCCGTCGAGGGCCCAGCGCAGCTCCTCGAGCGCCGGCCGACGGCGCCCCCAGAAGGCCGCGTCGGCGACGGCGAACGACTTCGCCTCCGCCCGGCCGCCGAAGT
This sequence comes from Nocardioidaceae bacterium, assembly GCA_033854915.1. Taxonomy (GTDB): domain Bacteria; phylum Actinomycetota; class Actinomycetes; order Propionibacteriales; family Nocardioidaceae; genus Nocardioides. Next base: position 2,326 of record JAWWPM010000445.1, on the reverse strand, counting down.
AGCGCTTCACCTTCTCCTCGGTCAGGGTCTCCCCCGGGAAGTCGTTGGCCAGCTGGTCGGCCGCAGCGGACAGCGAGCGGAGGTCCTGGCCGACCGCCTGCACGAGCGCGGTGGCCGCGTCGGGCTCGATGGTCGCGCCGTGGTGGCGCGCCTCGGCGGTGACGAAGCCGGGGTACTCCGACGCGCGCAGCTCCTCGGACCTCACCTCGGTCACGGTGCCCAGCTTGCGCAGCTTGGTCAGCACGCCCGAGCCCTTCTGACCGCCGCCGTGCACGAGGACCAGCGCGACGTCTTCCACCGGGGCGCCGGCGTAGGCCAGCAAGCCGTCGACGGACTCCTCGGGCAGGTTTTCCAGCCCCCGCACCACCACACAACGGGTGGAGGAGAACAACGACGGCGCCGCCAGCTCGCCGAGCTGGGCCAGGCTGAGCCCCGACGCGGCGGTCTCGGAGACCTCGGCCTCGCCGTCGTGGCGGCGGACCGCCTCGCGGACCCCGACCACGGTGCGTTCGGAGAGGAACACCTCCTTGCCGGTCACCAGGGTGACCCGACCGAGCACGTCGTGAGCCGTCGGACCTCGCATGGCCGAAGCCTGTCACACGCCACCGACCCCATCCACGCCCAGCCGGTCGCCGCGGCCGGGTCAGCCGGTGGTGACCGCGGTCAGCCGGCCACCGCGCTCCACCACCGCGATGCTGCCCTCGAGGTCGGTGCGCAGCACCCGCTCCCCCGTCGAGGCCAGCCCGGCGACCGTCTCCTGCGCCGGATGCCCGTAGTCGTTGCCCGCGCCCACCGAGATCAGGGCCAGCCGGGCACGAAGCGACTGCAGGAAGGGCAGGTCCTGGTAGCGGCTCCCGTGGTGCGGCACCTTGAGCACGTCGACGTGCAGCCCCGGCAGCATCGCGGCCAGGGTGGCCTGTCCCTCGGGCTCCACATCTCCCCCGAGGAAGATCGTCACCCCGCGGATCCGGGCCAGCATCACCACGCTGGCGTTGTTGGCCGTGCTCCCGTCACCGGCACCGACGGTCGGTGAGTCGGGCAGGGGCCACACCGGCTCCAGCTCGAGATCGCCGATCCGCCGGGTCTGGGCGTAGGGCGCGGGAATCGGCTCCAGCCCGGCCGCGGCCGCGGCGTGGCGCACGAGCCCGACACCCTGGGGTGGGTCCGCCAGCCGGGTCACCTCGACCGCGTCGACCCGGCGCCCCGACAGGACCCCGGGCAGGCCGTCGACATGGTCGGCATGGAAGTGCGTCAGCACCACCAGCGGCACGCGCCGGATGTCGAGGTCGCTCAGGCACCGGTCCATCAGCACCGGGTCTGGTCCGGCGTCGACGACGACCGCGGTGTGGGCGAGCCCGGTGTTGAGCACGAGACCGTCACCCTGCCCGACGTCGCACATCACCATCAGCCAGCCGTCGGGCGGCCAGCCGGGTGTGGGCAACCGGACCAGGACCGTCAGCGCCAGCACCGCAGCGCACGCCACCCCGGTGGTACGACGCCTCAGCAGCCGGGGTGCGCCCAGCGCCACCATGAGACTCAGACCGGTCAGCGCAGCCAGCGCCACCGGGCCGCTCCCCCAGCCGATGGCCGCGGTGGGGACTGCGGCCCCGTGCACGGCCACGGTCACGATCCAGCCGACGCACCAGCCCGCCGTCGTCGCGACCAGCCGGCCGAGCGGGGCCCACACCAGGGTGAGCGCGCCGCCGATGAGCCCCAGCACCGTGGCCGGGCCGACCGCCGGCGCGGCCAGGAGGTTGGCCGCCACCGCCACGAGGCTGACCTGCCCCGAGATCGCGGCGATCAACGGGGTGCAGGCCAGCTGGGCGGCGGCGGGCACGGCGATCGCCTCCGCCAGCCACCGCGGCAGCCAGCGCCCCAGGGCGTCTCGCCAGGCCGGGGCCAGCAGGAGGATCCCCGCGGTCGCCAGGGCCGACAGGCCGAACCCGACCGACGATGCGAGCCCGGGATCCACCAGCAAGAGGACGACCGTCGCGACTCCCAGCGCCCGGGTGCCCCGGTCGGCGCCGTTGGCGCCCAGCCCGACCAGTGCGACCGTGCCCATCGCGGCCGCCCGCAGCACGCTCGGCTCGGCTCTGGCCAGGAGCACGAAGCCGACGATCCCGCCGGCACCCACGACGTAGAGCCAACGCCCCCGGACGCGGAGCCAGCGCGCCACCACCAGCAGGAAGCCGACGACGAGCGTCAGGTTGGTGCCCGAGACCGCGAGCAGGTGGGTCAGGCCAGTGGTCCGGAAGTCGTCCACGAGGGCGGGGTCGAGGCCCGCGTCGTCGCCGTCGACCAGGGCGGGCACCAGCACTCGGCGGTC
>JAWWPM010000444.1:0-3819 GCA_033854915.1 Nocardioidaceae bacterium | reverse complement strand
GTTCGGACAGCTGGGACTGCGCGACCTGCGGCTGGCCAGCCACGCCGACGGCACGCCGTACCGCGCCGACGGGCGGCTCCTGCTGACCGCGACCCACGCCGGGCCCGGCTTCTTCGACAGCGCCCACACCGGTGTCTGGTCGCTCGACCCGGCCGAGCTGTCCCTGACCCATCGCGCCGACCTGTTCTTCCGTCGGCACGACCGGCCCGGGGTGTACGGCGACAACGCCACCCACCTGGTCCGGGACGGGGACCGCTGGCTGGTCGCCACCAGCACCTGGGGAGACTTCGCCGGCTCGCGTCGTACCGCCACCGTCGGCGTCACTCTGGCCGAGTCGACCGACGACCTGCTGTCGGGTCGGCACGTGCTCGGCACCAGGCCGCTGTCCCTGCCGACCGAAGGCTTCCGCTCGGTCGGCACCTGGGACCCGCACCTGGTGCGCAGTGAGGGCCGGTGGCTCGTGGCCTTCGTCAACGCCCGGCGGTTCTTCGTCTTCCATCCCGCGTTGGCGGAGGGCGAGAGCCTCGACGACCTGCGGCTGATCGGGGCGGCCACCGACCGTCGGGCCACCGAGGGCCCGACGCTGCTGCGGGTGGGCGGACGCTGGGTGGTGCTGGCCAGCGACGGCCGGGACGGGCGCCGCGGGCAGCGGGAGCGGTTCCCGGTCTTCGACCTGTCGCTGCGCGAGATCGACGCCCTCGACGCGCCGTACCCCACCAACCTGCCGTGGCCCACACTCATCCGCCAGGAGAACGGCTGGCTGCTGGTGGGCTTCAACGGGAGACCCGAGGGCGGCCGCCTGGTGGGCTACGGCAGCCACGGCGACGTGGTGCTGATGCGGGCCGCGGACGTCGTCAGCGCGTGAGCAGGGGCTGCACGATCTGACGCGCCGAGTGGATCCGCGACTTGACCGTCCCGAGCGGGATACCGAGCAGGTCGGCGATGTCGGCGTACTCGAGCTCCTGCAGGTCGCGCAGCAGCAACGGCTCGACCAGGGTCGGGTGGTCGACGTTGAGGACCTCCAGCGCCTCGAGGAAGTCCAGGCGGCTCCCGGCGATCACGCTGGTGGTCCGCGGGTCGGCCGCGGTCGGCAGCTCGTCGGTCGGCAGCTCGGCGGCGCGCCGCTTCAGGGAGCGGTAGGTCGAGCGGGCGCTGTTGGCGGCCACCGCGTGCAGCCAGGTGGTGAAGCGGCTGCGGCCGGCGAAGGTGTGGATCCGCGTCGAGACCAGCAGCAGGGCATCCTGCGCCGCCTCCTCGGCGTCCTCCGGATAGAGCAGCATGCGACCGCAGATGCGGCGTACGCGCGGCTGGATCTCGACCAGCAGGGCGTCGAGTGCCACGGCATCGCCGGCGGCCGCCTGCACCGCCAACGCCTCGACGTCGACCGGGTCATCCGTGTGGTCCACCGTGTGCGCCTCCGAGTCGTGTCGCTGATCCGGCACAATACCGACCGTGTCCCTCCCCCCTCGGCTCGGCCGTCTGCGGCAGGTCGACCGGCTCGGAGTCGGAGGCTTCGCGTCGGTGTGGCTGTACCGCGATGACGAGCTCCAGTCCGACGTCGCCGTCAAGGCCCTCGCCGACAACTGGGCGCAGCGTCTGGACATCCGCGACCGCTTCCTCCAGGAGGCGCGGATCCTGCGCCGGGCCGACTCCGACTACGTCGTCCGCGTCTACGACGTCGGTGAGGTCGAGGGCACGCCGTACTTCGTGATGACGTACGCCGACAAGGGCACCGTGGCGAACCTGCTCGACCGCGAGCCCCAACTGACCCTGGACCGCACGCTCGATCTGGTCTCGCAGGCCGGTGCCGGCCTGGCCGTGCTGCACGCGCAGGGCTCCATCCATCGCGACCTCAAGCCGGCCAACCTGCTCCTGCGCACCGACGGACCGGGCCAGCGGCTGATGGTGGCCGACCTCGGGGTCGCCAAGGCGATGCTGCACGCCAGCGGGCTGACCCACGTGGTCGGGACCCCGGCGTACATGGCTCCCGAGCAGGCCACCGGCCTCGGGGTCGACGAGCGTGCAGACGTCTACGCGTTGGCGGCCGTGACCTACCAGATGCTGACCGGGCGGCATGCGCACGAGGGCTCGATCGGCGACCTCGCCCACCTCGAGCCGCCGGCCGCGCCGTCCCTGCTCGCGGCGCTGCCCGAGGCCGTCGACGAGGTGGTGCTGCGCGGGCTGGCCCGCGACCGCGAGGACCGTTGGCCGACCGTGCGCGCCTACGTCAACGCGCTGCAGGCGGTCGCACCCGGATCGGGGCGCACCCTGCTGGTCAGCCCACCCGACCCCGGCATCGCGCCCGAGCCCGCGGCGGCCGCACCCACCGGCTCGCGGGTGCTGCTGGTGCTGATGTGCGTGCTGGCCTTCCTGGCCTGCTTCGGTGGCGCCCTCGTGGTCACCCAGCAGCTGCACTGACCCTCGGCCGACGGGTCGATTCCCACCGGGACGGGTGGCCGCACTATCGTGCGAGGTGGGTCACACCACCCCTCGTGGCCCACCACGGTTCGCCACCCACCCGCGTGGCGCGATGCGAAAGTAGGCACCCTCATGTCTGCCGACCCCGCCGCTCCCGGTCAGGTCCCGAGCTCCGTCGACGGGGTCGACGTCTTCGAACTCGGTGCCGAGCACGAGCAGGTCGTGTTCTGCAACGACCACGCCACCGGACTGCGCGCCATCGTGGCGATCCACTCGACGGCCCTCGGCCCGTCCCTGGGCGGCACCCGCTTCTACCCCTACGCCAGCACCGCGGACGCCGTCCGCGACGTGCTCAACCTCTCCCGCGGGATGACCTACAAGGCGGCGCTCGCCGGCCTCGACCTCGGCGGCGGCAAGGCCGTGATCATCGGCGACCCGGCCACGGTGAAGACCGAGGCGCTGCTGCGAGCCTATGGCCGTTTCGTGCAGTCGCTGGGGGGCCGCTACCTCACCGCCTGCGACGTCGGCACCTACTCCGTCGACATGGACGTCGTGGCCCGTGAGTGCTCCTTCGTCACCGGGCGCACCGTCGCCCGCGGTGGCGCCGGCGACTCGTCGGTGCTCACGGCGTACGGCGTGTTCCAGGGCATGCGCGCCAGCGCCGAGGCGGTGTGGGGCACGACCAGCCTGGCCGGCCGCACCGTCGGCATCGCCGGTGTCGGCAAGGTGGGCCACCACTTGGTGAAGTACCTCGTCGACGACGGCGCCCACGTCGTGGTCACCGATGTCCATCAGCCCGCCGTCGACACCGTCGTACAGGAGTACGGCGCGACCGCGGTGGCGTCGGCCGACGCACTCGTGCGGGCCGAGCTCGACGTCTACTCGCCGTGCGCGATGGGCGGTGCGCTCACCGACGAGGTCGTCGAGGTGCTGAACGCCCGGGTGATCTGCGGGGCCGCCAACAACCAGCTGTCACATCCGGGGATCGAGAAGGCCCTCGCCGACCGCGAGATCCTCTACGCGCCCGACTACTGCGTGAACTCCGGCGGCCTGATCCAGGTCGCCGACGAGCTCGAGGGCTTCAGCTTCGACCGCGCCCACCAGCGCGCATCCGGGATCTTCGAGACCACCCGGGCGGTCTTCGAGCTCGCGCGTACGGACGCGGTGACCCCGGCCGAGGCGGCCGACCGGCTGGCCGAGCGCCGGATCCGCGACGTGGGGCGACTGCGCGGCGTCTGGCTGCCGACGCCCTAGTCAGCGGGAGCCCGTGGGGCTGCCGGCCGGCTCGTCGTACGAACCGCGTCACACCCACCACACGCGACCCATCGCACAGGCACTTCCGTCACTTGTCAGGCGTTGCAACGGCCGACAAGTGACGGGATCCCCGGTCAGCCGGGGATC
>JAWWPM010000443.1:0-3603 GCA_033854915.1 Nocardioidaceae bacterium | reverse complement strand
CGCGGGCCGAGCAGCCCCATGTGCAGCCAGATCGACGAGGAACCGGGCCCGCCGTTGAAGACGAACGTGATCGGCCGGGTCGTGACATCGGTGCCGTCGAGGGTGTACGCCGTCACCGACATCTCGGCGCGGGCCTTCCAGCCCTTGAAGATCTCGTCCTTGATCTCCTCCTCGCGCAGCACCACCCGCCCGGTGCGGGCGGTGTAGGCCAGCTCGCCCGAGCCGGTCCGCAGGCTGTGGTGCGTGATCACCAGGTCGTCGACCGGGTCGGGCTTCTCGGGGCTCTTGGAGTCCGGCTTCTGCTCCGCAGTGGTCTCGCTCATGCGCTCAGCCTCTCTCCCCGCCCGCTTGTCTGGTCGGCTCACGCTCTCCGCTCGTGCCTCGCTGCGAGCGCTCACCTCCGGGGACCCACAGGACATCGCCCTGCTCGCGGTTGACGTAGCGCGCCAGGATGAACACGAGGTCGGAGAGCCGGTTGAGGTAGGTGATCGCCAGCTTGTTCATGGTCTCGGCGTGCACGTCGTACGCGGCCCAGGCCGAGCGCTCGGCCCGTCGGACCACGGTGCGCGCCACGTGCAGTCGGGCCGCCGCGGGCGTGCCCCCCGAGAGGATGAAGGACCGCAGGTTGGGCAGCACGGCGTTGTAGGAGTCGCACCAGCCTTCGAGGCGGTCGACGTAGTCCTGTTTGATCCGCAGCGGCGGGAACTCCGGATCCGGGGTCACCGGCGTGCAGAAGTCGGCGCCCACGTCGAAGAGGTCGTTCTGGACATGTATCAGGAGTGCCCGGACCGGCTCCTCGAGGTCATCATGGGCAAGAGCGACTCCGAGCGTGGCGTTGGCTTCGTCGACGTCGGCGTAGGCATGCAGCCGGAGGTCGTTCTTCGTCGTCTCACTCATGTCGCCGAGGCGGGTCGTCCCGCCGTCACCCGTCCGGGTGTAGATCCGCGTCAGGTTGACCATGACCATGAGGGTAGTGCGCCCGTCGCCGGAGAAATGTCCGGGCGGGGCGCAACCGTTGGGGGTGCCTCGCGCGTCATAGTGGGTAGAAAGACGTTGCTCAAGTGTCACCACAGCCGGAGAATCGGGTCTCCGGAGGACGGAGCGAGACGTTGAGCACCACCGGGAGCAGTAGCAAGGCATTACACACGGGGCGCCCCCACGGGGGCACGGGGAACGGGCGGGGACCCACCATGGAGATCGTGGCGGACGGGCACACACTGGTGCTCAGCGGTGACTTCGACGTGCGCAGCACGATGGACGTCCGGTCCGCGATCCACGAGGCCATGAACAGGTTCGACGACGACGTCGTCATCGACCTCACCAACGTGCACGCGATCGACCTGACCGCGGCGCGGGTGCTGGCCTACGCGACCCTGGAGGCCAGCCGCGCCGGTCATCACCTGCTGCTGCGCGGCTGCGGTCCCGCCGTACGCCGGATGCTCCACCTGACCCGGCTGGCGCGCTTCGTCGAGGTCGACCGGGCCGCCGCGTCGGCCTGAGGCCGGCCTGAGGCTTTGTTCACACCGCGCTGACCTGCGCCGTCGCGCGCCCTAACCTCGGACCATGAGCCCGAAGGACCAGCCCTGGCTGATGCGGACGTACGCCGGGCACTCGACCGCCGCCGCGTCCAACGCGCTGTACCGCACCAACCTGGCCAAGGGCCAGACCGGGCTGTCGGTCGCCTTCGACCTGCCCACCCAGACCGGCTACGACCCCGACGACGCGCTCAGCCGCGGTGAGGTCGGCAAGGTCGGCGTGCCGATCCCGCACCTGGGCGAGATGCGGCGGTTGTTCGAGGACATCCCGCTCACGGAGATGAACACCTCGATGACCATCAACGCCACCGCGATGTGGCTGCTGGCGCTCTACCAGGTCGTCGCCGAGGAGCAGGTGTTCGCCGGTCGAGCGGAGTCGAGACCACCGACCGACGAGGAGCGCCTGGCGGTCGCCCACCAGCTGGCCGGCACCACCCAGAACGACATCATCAAGGAGTACCTCTCGCGCGGGACCTACGTGTTCCCCCCGGAGCACTCGCTGCGGCTGATCAGCGACGTGATCGCCTACACCGTGCACGAGATCCCGCAGTGGAACCCGATCAACATCTGCAGCTACCACCTCCAGGAGGCCGGCGCGACGCCGACGCAGGAGCTGGCCTACGCCCTGTGCACGGCGATCGCCGTCCTCGATGCCGTGAAGGCGTCCGGTCAGGTCTCCGAGGAGGACTTCGGGAAGGTGGTCGGCCGCATCTCGTTCTTCGTCAACGCCGGCGTCCGCTTCGTCGAGGAGACCTGCAAGATGCGCGCGTTCGTGCAGCTCTGGGACGAGCTGACCCGCGACCGCTACGGCGTGACGGATGCCAAGATGCGTCGCTTCCGGTACGGCGTGCAGGTCAACAGCCTCGGCCTGACCGAGGCCCAGCCGGAGAACAACGTGCAGCGGATCGTGCTCGAGATGCTCGGCGTGACCCTGTCGAAGAACGCCCGGGCCCGCGCCGTACAGCTGCCGGCGTGGAACGAGGCGCTCGGGCTGCCGCGGCCGTGGGACCAGCAGTGGTCGCTGCGACTGCAGCAGGTGCTGGCCTACGAGTCGGACCTGCTGGAGTACGACGACATCTTCGAGGGCTCCCACGTCATCGAGGCCAAGGTGGCCGAGCTGGTCGAGGGCGCCCGGGCCGAGATCGACCGCGTCCAGGCGCTGGGCGGCGCCATCGCCGCGGTCGAGAGCGGGTACATGAAGCAGCAGCTGGTCTCCGCGCACGCCGCCCGCCGCGGCCGGATCGAGAGCGGCGAGGAGACCGTCGTGGGGGTCAACCGCTTCGAGACCACCGAGCCGTCACCGCTGACCGCGGACCTCGACGCCGCGATCCAGGCCGCCGACCCCGAGGCCGAGCGCTCGGCGCTCGCCAGCGTGGAGGCCTGGAAGGCGCAGCGCGACGAGACCGTCCTGGCCGAGGCCTTGGCCCGGCTGGCGGCCGACGCCAAGACCGACGCCAACCTGATGCCGGCCACGCTCGCCGCCGCGCGCGCCGGAGCGACCACGGGGGAGTGGGCCGGCACCCTGCGTGCGGTGTTCGGGGAGTTCCGGGCTCCGACCGGGGTGAGTGGAGCTGTCGGTGCCCCGGCGACGGTGGGGGCGGCCGGAGCGGAGCTGGCCGACGTACGCCGCCGGGTCAAGGAGACCGGCGAGGAGCTCGGCGGCCGGCTGCGGCTGCTGGTCGGCAAGCCCGGTCTCGACGGGCACTCCAACGGCGCCGAGCAGGTCGCCGTACGTGCCCGGGACGCCGGCTTCGAGGTGATCTACCAGGGCATCCGGCTGACGCCGGAGGAGATCGTCGCCGCGGCGGTGGCCGAGGACGTCCACTGCGTGGGGCTGTCGATCCTGAGCGGCTCGCACATGGAGCTGGTGCCCGCGGTGCTGGTCGGCCTCGAGCAGGCCGGCCTCGGTGACGTCCCGGTCATCGTCGGCGGGATCATCCCCGACGCCGACGCCCGCCGGCTGATCGACGCCGGCGTGGCCGCGGTCTACACGCCCAAGGACTTCGGCCTGACCGAGATCATGGGCGGCATCGTCGACGTGATCCGCGACGCCAACGACCTCGACTGA
>JAWWPM010000442.1:0-4637 GCA_033854915.1 Nocardioidaceae bacterium | reverse complement strand
GAGCTGAGTCAGGGCGCCACGAGGGGCCAGGGCCGCGCGGCCTCGAGCTGCGCGGCGAGGCTGATCAGCGTCTCCTCGCCGTCGGTGCGGCCGACCAGCTGGCAGCCGATCGGTAGCCCGTCGGTCCCGGTGCCGGACGGGACGCTGCAGGCGGGGTTGCCGGCGAGGTTCCACAGGGCGGCGTAGGCGATCGCCGGCATCGCCTTCAGGGAGGCCCGGACCGTGCCGGTGCCGTCGAGGATGCCGACCTCGGGCGGCCGGTGGGCCATGGACGGCGTGAGGAGGACGTCGACGTCCTGGAAGACCCGGTTGGCCTTGACCGACACCTTCTCGGTCTGGCGCAGCGCGAAGTCGATCACGCGGGGCGTCACCCACGAGCCGAGACGATAGGTCTCACGGGTGCGCCTCTCCAGCCGGTCGTAGTGCTCGACCGCGTCGGCCTCGGTGCGGATGCCGGCGAAGAACTGCGGCACGAACGCCGTCGTCGGGTCGGGGTAGCGCGGGTCGACCTCGCGGACGTCGTGGCCGAGGTCGGTGAGCAGGCGAGCCGTGTCGCGGACCGCGGCGACGTGCTCGGGATGCGGCTTGACGCCCCGGGTCACCGGCTTGACGGTCCAGCCGATACGCAGACGGCCCGGCTCCCGGCGGGCGGCGTCGGTGAACGAGCCGACCTCACCGGCCCGCCACCTGTCGGTCGGCAGGTTGCCCCGGATCACGTCGTAGACGATCGCGGAGTCGAGCACGGTGCGGCTCAGCGGACCGACCGTGCCCAGGGCCCACCAGAGGTGCTCCATCGGCGAGGTCGTGACCCGTCCGCGCTGCGGCTTGAGCCCGAACAGCCCGCAGCACGCGGCCGGGATCCGGATCGAGCCGCCACCGTCGCCACCCAGGCCCACCGGAACCATGCCCGCAGCAACCGCAGCCGCCGTACCCCCGCTCGATCCACCGGGAGTGTGCCCGACCTGCCACGGGTTGCGGGTGTAACCGTTGGCCACCGACTCGGTGTAGGGCCAGGCGCCGAACTCGGGCATGTGCGTCTTGCCGACGATGATCGCGCCCGCCTCGCGGAGCCGGCGGACGACCTCGCCGTCCTCGGTCCTCGGCGTCGAGTTCGCCAGACCGCCGAACGTGGTCACGCAGCCGACGACGTCGAGCTCCTCCTTGATGGCGACGGGTACGCCGTACAGCGGGCCGGGCCGGTCGCCGGAGCCCAGGGCGAGGAAGCGCGCACGCTCACGGGCTTCGTTGGCGAGCACGACCGAGAACGCGTTGAGCGCGCCGTTGCCGGCCTCGATGCGCCTCAGTGACTCGCCGACGACGACCTCGGGCGTGAGGTCGCCCGCGGCGATGCGTTCGACGATGGTGGCGGCGTCCAGCGGTCGGTCGGTCACGCGGGAAGACTAGGGGGAGGCGTCGTAGCGGTCCGACAGCGCGTAGCGCAGGAGCACGACGTCGCCGAGCTGGCGGGTCTCGGCCAGCACCGCGCGGCGCCCGGGATGCCAGGGGAAGTGCCCCTCGCCGACGAACCTGCGCGCGCCGGGCTCGCCCACGAAGAACGGCGCCACCACGAGCTGGAGCTCGTCCACGAGGTCGTCGGCGAGGAGCTGGGTGTGCACCGAGCCACCGCCCTCGACCATGAGCCGGCGCACGCCACGCTCGTGGAGATCCTCGGCCAGCACCGACAGGTGCAGCGGCTCACCGCCGTCGACGACCTCGGCCGCATGGCCGACCTTCGCGGTCAGCGCCTCGACCGCCGGGGACGCCGCGTAGACGAGCTTTGCGCTGCCGTCGTCGGCGAAGAAGCGCGCCGACCGGTCGAGCAGCCCGCGGCTGGTCACGGTCACCTTGGCCGGGGTCTCGGGCAGCCCCTGCTCCCTGCGCCGCGCCCGCAGACCGGCGTCGCGGACCAGCAGCCGCGGGTTGTCGTTGCGGACCGTGGTCGCCCCCACCATGATCGCGTCGACCCCGGCCCGGACCCGGTCGACGCGGTCGAAGTCGAGCTCGTTGGAGAGCATCAACCGGCTCTCGGATGCGCCGTCGATGTAGCCGTCGATCGACATGCTGCAGCTCAGCAGGGTGTAGGGCCGCTCACCCATGACGCGCCTCCTCGAGCTCGGGCTGTGCGGTCATCGTCTCGTGTGGGCGCTCGCTCTGGCGACGGCTGCGCCGCCGGAAGGCGTCGGCGATCAGCACCGCGGCGCCCGGCAGCGTCGCCACCGCAGCCAACCCGCCGTACACCACCGAGACCGTGAGACCGTTCGCGGCGCCGAGGCCGACGTAGCCGAAGGCCCACGCGGTGATGCCCTCGCGCGGCCCCCAGCCGGCGATGTTGACCGGGACCGACGAGACCACGAGCACCACGAGCGCGGTCGGGACCAGCATCGTGAGCGGAGCGTGCACCCCGACCGCCCGGACGGCGACCAGGAAGACCGCCACGTGAGCCGCCGTCGAGCCGCACGCGGCCAGGGCGATCCGTGCTGCGGTACGGCGTTCGAGCAGGGCGCGCACGTCGGCGGCCACGAAGCCGCGACGAGCGGTGGCGCCCCGGCGCCGGAGCCACCACATCACCAGGCCGACCAGCAGCCCGAGGCCGATCGCGAGCGGGCAGAACGGCCGCAAGGGGGAGGGCAGCACCAGCAGCGCCAACACGGTCAGCCCGACCTGCACCACCTGGCCGCCGACGCGCTCCCACATCGTGGCCCGCAGCCCGGCCGGGAGGTCGCTGGCCTCGTGGCCGTGCCGCACGGCACGGTGCGCGTCGCCCAGGATCCCGCCGGGCAGGGTCGCGTTCAGGAACTGCGAGCGGTAGTAGGCGGTGATCGCCGGCGCCGGCGCCAGCGGCACGCCGAGTCGGGCCGCGACCACCCGCCAGCGCCAGGCCGAGGTCAGGGTCGCCAGCGCGGTCAGGGCCAGGGCCGCGAGTACCGCCCACCAGGTCGTGACCCGCCAGGCCTCGACGAACGGGCCGGTCCCGAACCGCCACAGCAGTACCGCCAGCACGACCGCCCCGCCGAGCAGACGCAGCCACGACCGCGCCCTCATCGGCGAGGCCCCGTCGCGGCGTGCACGCGCCGGTCGACCTGGGCGAGCACCGCGGAGAGGTCGGCGGCGGCCTGTCCCCAGAGCCGCAGGCCGGCCCGCCGTCGGGCGGCCGCCTGCGACAGCCGCGCACGGAGCCGGGAGTCGGTCAGCCAGTGACGCAGAGCGGTGGCGAGCGCGGTGGGGTCGTCCGGCGTGACCAGCAGGCCGGGCACGGACCCGTCTGGGGACCGGCCGACCGCCTCTGCGACACCGCCGACCCGGGTGGCGACGACCGGCAGCCCGTGCGCGAGGCCCTCGGCCAGCACCATGCCGTAGCTCTCGGCGCGGGACCCGAGGACGACCAGGTCCGACGCGTCGTACGCCGCCTCGAGACCGGCGCCGACCAGCGGTCCGACGAAGCGCACCCGTTGCTCCCAGCGTCGCGCGTAGACCCGCTGCTGGAGGAGCTCCACGTGAATGGGATCGACCTCGAGCGAGCCCACGCAGGTCAGGGTCCAGGTCTCGTCGTCGACCTCGGCGAGCGCCTCGAGGAGCAGGTCGTGCCCCTTACCGCGGTGGACGGCGGCCACGCAGAGCAGCGCCGAGCCGGTGCCGCTCCCGCCCGCGATCGGCGCCAGGTCGGCACCGGGCTCGCAGACGTGGACCCGGCGCAGGCCGTACCACTCACGCAGCTGAGCCCGGGTCGACCGGCTGGTGGTCACCACGGCGGCGGCACCCGACAGCACGGCCTCCTCGCCCGCGTCGGGGCCGAGCGGCATGTGCACGAGCACGATGGTCCGCAGCCTCGCGCTCGCGCTCGGCAGCACCAGGGCCGCCGCCGACGCGACCAGTCCGTCGACGAGCACCAGCGCTCCGCCGGGCAGCCCACCGAGCACGTGCGCCAGCCCGGCGAGCGCGCCGACGTCGGGCGACGGCCAGGCACCGGCGACGGGATGCTCCTCGACCTGCCAGCCCAGACCACGCAGGCCGTCGAGCACCCGACGGTCGTAGACGTTGCCGCCGCTGGGCCGGGCAGGATCGTCGACACCGGACGGGAGGACCGCGTGCAGGGTGTTCATGGAACGCGCTCGTAGCTCGCCCACGCCACCGGCGACTCGTGGAGGGTGACCCGGATCCGGGCCAGCGCGTCAGGTGCGACGCCCAGCTCGCCGGAGCGCAGCCGGGCGGCGAGGCGGTCGGCGATCTCGCGGGCCAGCACCTCGGTGGTGGTGTTGGTGCCGGCGAAGGCCGCCTCGTCGTCGAGGTTGCGGTAGGTCAGCTCGGCGAGGATCGCGTGCAACGCCTCTCCCGCCCGGCCGATGTCGAGCACGATCCCGTCGTCGTCCAGCCCCTCGCGGGCGAACGCGGCGTCCACGACGTAGGTCGCCCCGTGCAGCCGGCGGGCCGGCCCGAACACCTCGCCGCGGAAGCTGTGCGCGATCATCATGTGGTCGCGGACGGTCACCTCGAACATGCCGTCTCCTCGCGGTCGTAGGCGATCGTGTGGCAGATCGCGGACTGGTCGCCCGAGTCGAGCCGGGGCATCAGGTCGGGCAGGTCGGCGAACGCGGACTCGCCGGTGAGCAGCGCGTCGTACGCCGGGTCGGTGAGCAGCG